>CAYUIN010000581.1:0-2205 GCA_964444695.1 uncultured Desulfocurvus sp. | reverse complement strand
GTCGTGACCTATGTGGGCCACAACTGCTTCTGCCTGGCAGCGGCCGGGCGGGTGCTGGTGTTCGACTATCCGGCCGGGGGGCATCGCGGGCCGGGGGCCGAGGCCGCCGTGGCCCGGGCCGTGGCCGGGCGCCGGGCCGTGGCCCTGTTCTCCCACAGCCACGCCGACCACTGTTCGCCCGAGGTGCGCGCGGCCCTGGCCGGGGCCGCCGAGCGGCGCTGGGTGCTGTCCTACGACGTGCCGCAGATGGTCCCGGAGCTGGACCCGGACGGCGCGCACCCCGAGCCCTGGGCCGGGGAGATCGGCGCGGCCGTGGTCCTGGAACCCGGGGACGACCCGCGCGGCGGCGACCCCGGGCCCTGGACGCGCGTGGACGACGCACTGTCCGTGGCGGCCCTGGAGAGCAACGACCTGGGCGTGGCCTTCCTGATCCGCCTGGGCCCGCTGCGGCTGTATTACGGCGGGGACCTGGCCCTGTGGGACTGGCCGGGGCTGGACCCGGCCGGGCGTCGGGCCGCGCAGGCCTTTTTCGAGCGCAGCCTGGAGGCCGTGCGCGCCTTCGGCCCGCACCTGGCCTTCACGGACTGCGACCGCCGCCTGCCCGGGCGTGCCGGGTTCGCCCGCTTTGCCGAGGCCGTGCGCCCGCCGCTGCTGGTCCCGACCCACGACTTCGGCGACCCCGGCCCCGTGCGCGAGGAGGCCGCGCGGGTCGCCGTCCCGGGGGTGCGCGTGCTGGCCTACGCCGAGCCCGGCGAAGTGCTGCTCGCCTCGCTGGACCTCTAGGCCTGGCGATACACTCCCGGTCCCGGCGCCCGGTCCGGAGCCCGCGCCCGGCGCCCGGTCCGGCGCGCCAGAAAATGCGGGACAACCCGTGCCCCGGGGTGTAGGCTCCGCCCCCATGCCACAGCGCCAAGGCACGGCCGCCCAGGCCCGGCGCGGCCTGCTCCGCGACCGCAACCTCCATCTCATCTTCTGCGTCACCCTGACCGTGGTCATGGGCGTGTCCAGCATCGGCCCGGCCTTTCCGGCCATCATGGCCGCCCTGGACCTGGACGTGAACCAGGTGGGCTGGCTGGTCACCGCCTTCACCCTGCCCGGCGTGTTCCTGACGCCGGTGCTCGGCGTGCTGGCCGACCGGTTCGGGCGCAAGACCGTGCTCGTCCCGGCGCTGCTGGCCTTCGGCGTCTTCGGCAGCCTGTGCTCCCTGGCGGATTCCTTCTCCGTGCTGGTGGGCCTGCGCTTTCTGCAGGGCGTGGGCGCCGCGTCCCTGGGCGCGCTGAACATCACCATCCTTTCCGATCTCTACGACGGCCCGGAGCGGGTCACGGCCATGGGCTACAACGCCGGGGTGCTGTCCTTCGGGACCACGCTCTTCCCGCTGCTGGGCGGCGGGCTGGCGACCCTGGGCTGGCACTGGCCCTTCGTGCTGCCCGTGGCGGCGGTGCCCCTGGGGCTGATGGTCCTGCTGTTCCTGGACAGCCCGCGCCCGGACAGCGGCGGGAACTTCATGGACTATATGAAGAAGGCCCTGCGCCACGCCACGGCCCCGCGCGCCCTGGCCCTGTTCGGCACCACCTGCCTGACCTTCATCATCCTCTACGGCCTGCTGGTGACCTTCCTGCCCGTGTACCTGGCGCGGCGTTTCGGGGCCGAGCCCTGGGCCATCGGGACCATCATCGCCACGGCCAGCCTGAGCACGGCGCTGCTCTCGGCGCGGCTGGGAGCCGTGTCGCGGCGGGTGCCGCTGGGGCGGCTGCTGGTGCTGGCCTTCTCGCTGTACGCCGTGTCCGCCGCCCTGGTTCCGGCCATGCCGGGGCTGTGGTGGGAGATGCTGCCCGTGCTGGTCTTCGGCGCGGCCCAGGGGCTGAACATCCCCACCGTGCAGACCCTGCTGGCCGGGCTGGCGCCCATGGAGCAGCGCGGGGCCTTCATGGCCCTGAACGGCATGGTGCTGCGCATCGGCCAGACGCTGGGGCCGGTGGTCATGGGCGCGGCCTACGCCCTGGGCGGGATGAACGGGGTCTTCGCGGCGGCGGCGGCCCTGGCCGTGCTGGCGGCGGGGCTGGTGATGCTGGTGATGCGCTCCGAGCCGCCCGTGCCCGGGCGCTGAGCCGCGCCCGCGAAAACGACGAGCGGCGCCCCCGGACAGGTCCGGGGGCGCCGCTCGGCGTTTGGGGGCCGGGGCGCCCGGGCGGGGCTCAGACC
>CAYUIN010000580.1:0-2205 GCA_964444695.1 uncultured Desulfocurvus sp. | reverse complement strand
GGGCTTAGGGCTTGAGGTGCTTTTTGACGTGCTTGAGGTACTTGCCGAAGGCCTTGTCCTTGCGGCGCTTGTCCAGCTGGGAGAGGTCGTTGTATTCGGATTCCTTGCGGAGCTTCAGGTAGTTGGCGTAGCGGGTCCGGTCCAGGGCGCCGGACTCCACGGCGGCGAGCACGGCGCAGCCGGGTTCGTGCAGGTGGGTGCAGTCGGCGTAGCGGCAGTCCTCGGCCAGGGCGACGATCTCCGCGAAGCCGGAGTCCAGCCCGCCCGAGGCGCCCACCAGGCCGAGCTCGCGCATGCCGGGCGTGTCCACCAGCAGGGCGCCGCCGGGCAGGACCACCAGCTGGCGGCGGGTGGTGGTGTGCGTGCCCTCGCCCGTGGCGCTCACGGGGCGGGTGGCGTGGGCCTCGCCGCCCGTGAGGCGGTTGAGCAGCGTGGTCTTGCCCACGCCGGAGGAGCCCAGCAGGCAGTATGTCCCGCCGGGGAGAAGCGCCCGGCGCAGCTCCGCCAGCCCGGCGCCGCTGACGTTGCTCAGGGCGATGGTCCGGGCCGGGGTCAGGGCGGCGATCTCGGCCAGCCCGTGCTCCAGCTCCGGCCCGTCGGCCAGGTCCGTCTTGGTCAGGACCACCACGGGCTCCACGCCGCCGTCGGCGGCCATCACCAGGTAGCGTTCCAGGCGGCGGGGGTTGAAGTCCGCCCCGCAGGCCTGGAGCAGGAACGCCGCGTCCACGTTGGCCGCGATCATCTGATGGCCGATGTGCTCGCCCGCCGTCTTGCGGCGCAGGTGCGTGCGCCGCGCGAAGACCTGGTGGATCAGCGCGTCGGCGCCGTCGTTGTAGAAGTTCGCCGTCACCCAGTCGCCCACGCAGGGCAGGGCGTCCGGGGTCTCGGTGTCGAAGGACAGCCTGCCCGTCAGCTCGGCCTGGGCCTCGCGCGCGCCGTCGCGCACCAGGTACGCGCCCCGGTCCACCGCGCAGACCCGGGCGAAATCGCAGCCGGGCCGCCGCATGGCCTCGGCCCGGGCCTCGAACCAGTCGTCGAATCCCAACTCGCGCAGGGTCATGGCCGCGCTCCCCGGCCCTGGCGGGCCGCCTGGGCGTCCGCCCCGTCCCGTGTTCTGCGCATCCGTCGCATCGCGTTTCTCCTCGCTACAGTTTCCCGGCAGATACACGAACCGTCCGCGCGGCGCATTCCACTTTTCGCCTCCCACGCAAAAAGGCGCCCCGTCGGCCGGGGCGCCCTTGGTCATTCGTCGTGCATCGCGGCCAGGATCTTGTACACGGCCTTTGCCGACAGGCAGTACTGCTCGGCCAGGACCGCCACGGGGCAGCCCGCCTCGCGCCGGGCCGCGATCTCGCGGTTTCTGGCCAGCAGGCGGCGCCTGCCGCCCGAGCCTTCCCCCCACGCCGTGCGGCAGCCGCTCTTGCGGGGGATGTAGAGGTTCTCGCCGTCGATGTATTCCTGCACCGCCCGCAGCAGATGCCGGGGCAGCACGTCGCTTGCCTTCACGTAGCCCATCATGCTCCTCCTAAATGTGGTGTTAGGATCGAGCAAGGGCTCTTGCCGCAGCCATTATGCGGTCATGCAACAGCCCTTGCTATGCATGACGCGCAGAATCCAAAGAAATGAACATCCACGCTCCTGGGTTGTGTTTGGTCTTGCCACTGCCTCTATTCGGGGCCTGCGGCATTGTCAATACCGGTTTTCCTTGGCCGGGCCCGGGCGCAAAAAAGGCCCGCACCCCGGCGGGGGCGCGGGCCTCGTGCGCCGCGTCGGCGCGGATGCGTCCTAGGCGGACTTGAGTTCGTCGATCAGCCCGCGCAGCTGGTCGGACAGCCGGGCGATGTCCTGCATGGCCAGGGCGGACTGGGACATGGCCTGGGCCGTCTCCGACGAGATGCGGTTGATCTCCTCGGTGCCCCGGTTGATCTCTTCCGAGGTCGCGGACTGCTCCTCCGAGGCCGTGGCGATGGCCCGGACCTGGTCCGCCGTCTCGTCGATGATCCGGATGATCTCCGTCAGGGCCTGGCCCGCCTCGCCCGCCAGCTCCGTGCTGCCTCCGACCATGGAGGCCGTGTGCTCCATGGACTTGATGCTGCGGCGGGTGCTCTCCTGGATGCTGCCGATGGCCTTGCCCACTTCCTGGGTCGCGGTCATGGTCTTCTCCGCCAGCTTGCGGACCTCGTCCGCCACCACGGCGAAGCCGCG
>CAYUIN010000579.1:0-2211 GCA_964444695.1 uncultured Desulfocurvus sp. | reverse complement strand
GCGGCCACGAAGGCCCGCTCCAGGACGTTGAACAGCTCGCGCACGTTGCCCGGCCAGCGGTAGGCGCCCAGGACCTCCAGGAAATCCGAGCCGAAGCCCTTGATGGGCGTGCCGTACTGCTCGCACAGCCGCCCCACGTGGTGCATGGCCAGGGCCCGCAGGTCCGCGGGGCGACGCCGAAGCGGCGGCAGCTCGATGCTGATGGTCTTCAGCCGGAACAGCAGGTCCTCGCGGAAGGCCCCGCGCCGGACCATGTCCTCCAGGCTGCGGTTGGTGGCCGCGACGATGCGGAAATCGCTCAGCACCTCGCGGGTCTCGCCCAGGGGCCGGAAGCGCTTTTCCTGCAATACGCGCAAAAAGGATTTTTGCAGCGACAGGGGCATCTCGCCCACCTCGTCCAGGAACAGGGTGCCGCCGTCGGCCAGCTTCACCAGGCCCACGCGGTCCTCTCCCGCTCCGGTGAAGGCGCCCTTGCGGTGGCCGAACAGGGTGGACTCCACCAGGGTCTCGGTGAGCGAGGCGCAGTCCACGACCACGAAGCGGCCCTCGCTGCGGGGGCTGTTCTCGTGGATGGTGCGGGCGGCCAGCTCCTTGCCGGTGCCCGTCTCGCCGGTGATCAGCACCCCGGCGTGGCTGCGCGCGGCGTGGGCGATGCCGTCGAAGGCGTGCTTCATGGACGGGTCGCGCCCGACCATGTCGTCGAGGTTCAGGCAGACCACGGGCTGCGCGCCGCGCTTCTCCTGGCGGTATTTCAGCGCCCGCTGGATGGAGAGCATGGTCTGCTTGATGGGCGAGGGCTTGACCAGATAGTCCCAGACGCCGCCCTGGATGGCCAGCTCGGCGCCGTCGGGGTCGCCCTGGCCGGTGAGGATGATGACCTCCGGGGAGCCGGGCATGGCCTTGATCTCCGGCAGGCGCTGCAGGCCGTTGCCGTCCGGCAGGCGCACGTCCAGGAACACCAGGTCGAACCGCCCGCCCTGGAGCGCGGCCAGACCCTCGCTGAGGGTCCCCGCCGTCTCGCAGGCCAGCATCATCCGGCCGATGAGGCTCTGCATGGTCCCGCGCACTTCCGGGTCGTCGTCGATGACCAGGATGCGGCTGCCCATCAGGGTTTCGGCTTGGCTACTCATCGGCCTCCAGGACCTCCCGTATGGCTTCGGAAAGCGTGTTGCGGTCGTAGGGCTTGAGCATGATGCGCGCCACGTTGGGCAGGCCCGAGCCCAGGGTCATGGCCTGTTCGCGGCCGGAGACCATCAGCACCGGCACCCCCGGCATCTGCACGTCCAGCTCCCGGGCCAGCTCCACGCCGGACAGGCCCGGCATGTCGAAGTCCGTGATCACCAGGTCGAAGCCGTCCGGGTCCCCGGCCACGGCCTCCAGCGCCTCGCGGGCGTTGCGCGCCGGGGTCACGGTGTAGCCCAGCGTCTCCAGCACCCGGGGGATGGTCTCGTACTGGTCCTCGTCGTCCTCCACGAACAGGATGTGCCCCGTGCCCACGTGGGCCCCGGCCACCGGCAGCGGCCGCAGGACCTCGTCCGCGTCCGTGAGCGGAATGTGCACCGTGAACGCCGTGCGCCGGTGCGGGGCGCTCTCCACCTCGATGGAGCCCTTGTGACCCTTGATGATGCCCAGCACCACCGCCAGGCCCAGGCCCGTGCCCTCGGCCTTGCCCTTGGTGGTGAAGAACGGGTCGAAGATCTTGTCCACGATCTCCGGCGAGATTCCGGGCCCGTCGTCGGTCACCTGCAGTTGCAGATAACATCCCGGCATCACATTGCGCAATTCCGCAGCGGAGCTGTCCAGCTCCGCCACGTCCAGGGAGATTTCCAGCCGCCCGCCCGTGGCCCGCAGGGCCTGGAAGGCGTTGGTCGTCAGGTTCATCACGATCTGGTTGAGCTGCGTGGGGTCGGCCATCACCGGCGGCAGGTCCTCGCGCACCCGGGAGACGATCTCGATGTTGCGCGGCAACGAGGCCTTGAGCAGGCCCAGGGCGTCGCGCAGCACGTCCTGCACCCGCGTGGGCGTGAAGCCCTCCTGCGAGGGCCGCGAGAAGGTCAGGATCTGCTTCACCAGCCCGCTGCCGCGCTGGGCGGCCTTCAGGGACCGCTCCAGGTCCAGCCCCGTGGGTCCCTCGGGGTCCACGTCCATCAGCGCCAGCTCCGTGGAGTTGATGATCGAGGTCAGGATGTTGTTGAAATCGTGGGCGATGCC
>CAYUIN010000578.1:0-2212 GCA_964444695.1 uncultured Desulfocurvus sp. | reverse complement strand
CCGCCCGCGCCGAAATCAGCGCAGGTCGTCCGCCGGGTAGTACAGCGGGCAGTTGCGGCCCTCGGAGCGGACGAAGACGCGGTCCGACCAGGCGGCCTTGCCCGCGCTGGGGACGGGGCGGTTCATCTTGTCTATGGAATAGGCGGCCAACAGCGAGAGGAGCAGGAACAGCAGGGTCAGGCGCACAGAGGTCTCCTTGCCGGAAGAAATTGCAGTCCATCGCCGCACTGCAACCCCCGTGCCCGGCACTGCCGCTAAAAACGTCTGCAATCAAAAGGTTTTTTCTTGGTGCCCGCGCCCCACAAGGGCTCCCGGACGCATCGGTTCCCGCACCTCCCGGCAGCGTTTCCCGCGCCCGTTTGCGCCCCGCCGCCTCCACCATCATCGCCCACCGCCCACCGCCCGCCGCCCAAAAGCCCGCCGCCGCACTCCACGTGTTGCCCACAAGCCCCCGGCTCTGCTACACTGCCCGGAAATCCATCGACCCCCAGGCCGCACCGGAGCCCCCGACCATGAACGAAACGCTGTTCACCCTGCACATGGCCATCGTCCTCGGACTCGTCGGCCTGACCATCGTCCTGTTCCTCACGGAATGGCTGCGCGTGGACGTCGTCGCCATCCTCGTCATGGTCCTGCTGCCGCTTCTGAACATCCTCGACGGCCGCGAGGCCTTCCGGGGCCTGGCCAGCAACGCCGTCATCTCCATCATCGCCGTGATCATCATGGGACGCGGGCTGGACCAGACCGGCATCATCAGCAAGATCATGGGACCGCTGATGCGGCTGGCGGGCACCAGCCAAAGCCGCATCGTCGTCCTGCTCGCGGGCACCGTGGCCGTCATCTCCAGCTTCATGCAGAACGTCGGCGCCGCCGCCCTGTTCCTGCCCGCCATCCGCCGCCTGTCCCGGCACTCCGGTATCCCCGTGTCCCAACTGCTGATGCCCGTCGGCTTCTGCGCCATCCTCGGCGGCACCGTGACCCTTGTCGGCTCCTCGCCGCTGATCATGCTCAACGACCTCATCCAGCCCTTCGGACTGGCCCCCTACAACCTGTTCAGCGTCGCCCCCATCGGTCTGGCCCTCGTGGCCACCGGCATCGTCTACTTCGTCTTCGTCGGCCGCTTCCTGCTCCCGGGACGCACCGCCACCGCCGAAGGACAGGGCACCGACGTCATGAAATGGTACTCCGAACTCGGCGACCTCCACGAAATGCGCGCCCCCTGGGATATGCCCCGGGAACTCTACGTCCAGGACCTGATGCACGAATACTGCGTGCACGTCGTCGCCCTGTCCCAAAAACGCGGCACCGAAGTCCTCCAGCCGCCGGACCGCGCCATGCAGATCGCACCCGGCGCCTGGGTCGCCGCCTTCGGACAGCCGGAAAACATCCGCCGCCTGGCCCGCGAACACAAGTTCCTGCTGCGCAACGAACTCAACGTCTTCGCCGAACCCCTGTCCGACGACCTCTCCGGCGTGGTCGAAGCCCTCGTGCCGCCCCACTCCTGCTTCATCGGCATGACCGTCTCCGACATCCGGCTGCGGCACAACCACCTCGTCGCGCCCATGGCCCTGACCCGCAACAACCAGACCGCCTACTGCGGCTTCCTGGACACCGTCGTGCGCGCCGGAGACGCCATCCTCATGCACGGCCGCTGGGACAGATTCCACGCCCTGCACCAAAAACGCGACATCCTCTTCGTCCAATCCCTGGACCACGAAGTCCTGCACCCCGAAAAGGCCAGCGTCGCCATCGGCGCCTTCCTCCTGGCCACCGCACTGGTCGTGTTCTCCGACCTGGCCCTGTCCGTGTGCCTGATGACCGGCGCCCTGGGCATGATCCTCGGGCGCGTGCTGACCATCGACGAGGCCTACCGCAGCGTGGACTGGCGCACCGTCTTCCTCCTCGGCGGGCTCATCCCGCTCGGCGTGGCCATGGAACGCACCGGCGCCGCCTCCTGGCTCGCCGGACACATCATGCACGCCATCGGCACACCCGCCCCCTGGCTGTTCATCTTCACCATCGGCGCCCTGTCCACGGCCTTCACCCTCGTCGTCTCCAACGTCGGCGCCGCCGTCCTGCTCATCCCCCTCGTCGTGGACATGGCCATCGACATCGGCACCGACCCCCGGCTCGCCGCACTCACCGTCGCCCTGGCCGCCTCCAACTCCTTCCTGCTGCCCACACACCAGGTCAACGCCCTCTACATGGGCCC
>CAYUIN010000577.1:0-2213 GCA_964444695.1 uncultured Desulfocurvus sp. | reverse complement strand
TCGTACGACACCCGGTAGCTGACCCAGCCCGCGACCATCAGGATCAGGACCAGCGACGGCAGCAGGCCGATCATCAGCTTGGTCCTGAGACGCTTGCCCCGCTTGGCCGCCTGGACCTTGGGGCGCGCCTGGCGCCTCAGAAAAGGAAACCCACCCAGAAACAACCCCATGATCGACCTCCCTTGCATCGTTCCGATGCGTCTCCCGGAGAGAACATCGCGCAACCCCGTAAATTGCGCAACAGAATATGCAACAGGCATGCCCAAATCGCGCCAAAAACGCGCTGGCACGCCGATTGCTCATGACGCTGCATGCCGCGAGGCACATTGTGCCCGGCATACTGGTTGAGCCGTCTGTTTGAACACCATTGAACAAGGCGACCAAGGCCCGGAAAAACAAACACCCCGGCAGGCGCCCCCCGGAGGAGACGATGACGAAAAAGTTGATGGTGCTGTTCGCAGGACTGCTTTCCCTGGACATCGCCTTCGCCAAGCTGGCGCTGGCTGCCGGAGGAAAAGCGTCCGAACTGGTCGTGGTGGCGGATACCCGTGTCCTGGACAGCGGGGCGATGCTGTACTTCGCGGACCTGTACAACACGAACATCCTGCTCTTCGCGGTGTGGGCCGTCGTGTTGACCGCCGGGTACGGCTGCTTCCTCGGCTTCACCATGGACAAGCTGATGGGCCTGACGGGCCTCGACCTGTCGTCCCGCAAGATCGTGGAACACTAGGACACGGGGAGGGACGCTATGGACCTTTTCGCAAACGCTGACTGGTTGTACATGTACATGCCCATCGCGGGCGTACACATCTTCTGGCCCGGCCTGGTGCTCATCGGCTTCTCGGTGGGCGTCATCGGCGGGTTCTTCGGCATGGGCGGCGCCTGGATGGTCACGCCCGGCCTGAACATCCTGGGCTTCCCCATGGCCTTTGCCATCGGCACGGACATCGCCCACATCGCCGGCAAATCCATGGTCTCCACGGTGCGGCACTCCAAGTTCGGCAACGTGGACTACAAACTCGGCTTCGTGATGCTCATCGGCACCATGGTCGGCATCGAGATCGGCGCCCAGCTGGTGATGTGGCTCGAACGCCTGGGCCAGGTCGGCCCCGTGGTCCGCTGGGTCTACGTGGGCTTTTTGGCGCTCATCGCCTGGATGGTCTTCTACGACTACGCCAAGGCCCGCTCCAACAAGAAGAAGGGCGTGTCCACCGATCGCGGCACCGAGGGCGTGACCTGGTACAAGACCCTGCACAAGATCAACATCCCCCCGATGGTCCACTTCAAGGCCTCCGGCTTCACCTGCTCGGCCTGGTTGCCGATCATGGTCAGCCTGGTCACCGGCATCCTGGCCGGCTTCCTGGGCATCGGCGGCGGCCTGCTGCGCATGCCCGCCCTGGTCTATCTCATCGGCTGCCCGACCCACGTCGCCGTGGGCACGGACCTGTTCGAGGTCATGATCTCCGGCCTGTACGGCGCCTTCACCTACACCCTGAAGGGCCGCATCGAGCTGGTGGCGGTGTTCGTGATGCTGACCGGCGCGGCCATCGGCGCGCAGATCGGCACCGTGGCCACCAAGTACTCCAAGGGCTACGGCATCCGCCTGGCCTTCGGCACCGCCGTCCTCTGCTGCATGATCTCCATCATCCTCAAGCAGTTCGGCTACACGGACTCGGCCGCCGCCCTGATCCTGTCGACCATCGGCGTGATCTGCCTGTACATCATGAAGATCATGTTCACCGGTGCCGCCCAGGAACTGCGCGAGAAGAAGGCCCAGATCCGGTCCGAATCCTAACCCAGCGAGGGAAACACGATGAAGACCACCCTGAAAATCCTGCTCCCGGCGCTGCTTCTGGGCCTGTTCGCGGCCCAGGCCATGGCGGCCGAGGTGGTGCAGGGCAAGTGCGTGATGACCAACGCCGCGGCCAAGACCGTGGTCATCGAGGAATACGACATCAACTTCAGCCAGGACAATCCCTACGGCATGTCCACGGGCGTCCAGTCCACCTATGACATCGGGGCCGCCAAGACCGGCATCCCCGCCGAGCCCGGAGACATCCTGCGCATCGCCTACGACACCAAAGGCGAGACGCGCGTGGCGCTCAAGGTGATGAACGTCTCCAAGCAGGACCTGCGCAAGAAGTAGCCCCACCCTCCCGGCGCGCCACCCCCACCCCAGCGCGCCGAGATCCCAGGGTCCGCGCCCCGCCGTG
>CAYUIN010000576.1:0-2229 GCA_964444695.1 uncultured Desulfocurvus sp. | reverse complement strand
GCAGACGACGAGGCCCCGCCGGAACGCGCGTTCCGGCGGGGCCTCGTCGTCTGCGGGCGGGTGGGGCGGGGCGCCTATTCCAGGCCCAGCTGCTTGAGCAGGTCGTCCACGTCGCTCTGGTCGGTTCCGGCCTGGGGGCCCTTGAGTTCGGACTTGCCCTTCTTCAGGTCGCTGACGGCCTTTCTGGCCTGCTTCTCGGCGTCCTTCTCCAGGTCCTTGGCGTCGCGTTCCGGGGCCTCGTCGTGGCGGCGGACCTTGAGGCCCGTGCTCAGGTACACGCTGAACACGATCTCCTCTATCCGCTTGAGGGCCTTGATGATCTTCTTGATGCGCTGGCCCGTGAGGTCCTGGAAGGAGAGGGCGGTCATGATCTCCATCAGGTCCGTCTGGTGGAGGTCGTTGAGGGCGATGAGCTCCTCCACGCTGTCCTTCCTGGCCCCGCCGCTGCGGAACGCGGCCAGCAGCTCGCCGGACTTGCCGATCATCTCCTGGTGGCGCTCCACGATGTCCATGATGCGCACCGTGGCGTCCTCGGTGGATTTGAGGATCGCGTCCAGCTGGTCCGAGGCCTCCTCGATCAGCTCGCCCGTTTCGCGCCCGCCCTTGGGGCGCTTGGCGGCCTCGCGCTTGGCGCGGCGGATCTCGCCGTAGATCTGTTCCAGGCCCTCGCGCATGTCGGCGTTGACCTTGCGGAAGAACTCGCCCTCCTTCAGGGCCCGGGACAGGGAGTCGGCCAGCACCGTGGCCACTTCCTTCTGCACCACCTCGGTCAGGATCGGTCCCAGCCCGTCCACCACCTTGGTGGTGACCTGGGTCACCAGGGCGTCCAGTTCCTGCCTGCGCGTGTCTTCCATGGCGTCACCTCGGGGCGTGGCGGGCGCGGCGCTCAGCGGGACCACTTGGTCTCGCGGATGCGCTGGCGCTCCTCGTTGAACACGAACTGCACGATGGCTTCCAGGTCCGGTTCGCGCAGGCGGGTGAAGGTCACCTGGCAGACCGCCGGACCGTGGTCCAGGTCCACGGACTCGATGCGCCCCACGGCCGAGGCCAGGCGCAGCGGGTACTGGTTCAGGACCAGGGCGAATTCCAGGACGTCGCCGGGGGCGTGTGGCCCGGGGGCCGCGAAGGTCAGGCCCTCGCCGCCCAGCTGGGTGACCTCGACCTCGTCCTGGTAGTCGTCTTCCAGGCGCTTTTGGGAGAGCAGGCTGACGATGGTGTCCAGCTTGGCGTCCAGCGCGGCCAGGAACTCCGCCAGGGGCTGGGAGAGGTTCGCGCCTTCCAGGGCCTGGGCCGAGCCGCCGCCCTCGAGCAGGGCGGGGTTGTCGATGGTCAGGGGCAGTTGGTCGGCGCCGCGCGCCGGGCGCACGAAGGCCCGGATGCGCGTGTCCACGCTGGCGAAGGTTCCCTTGTCCACGGTGCCCCCCTCGGACGACGTCAGTTGCCGTTGTCTTCCAGCTGCACGTCCATGGCCTGCACCGGGCAGACCTTCACGCACATCCCGCAGGCCGAGCAGAGCTCGGAGTCGAACAGCACGCGGCGGGACTCCACGTCCAGGCACAGGGCGCCGGTGTTGCACAGCGAGGTGCAGGTCCCGCAGTGCACGCAGGAGTCCTCGTTGCGCGAGATCTTCTGGGCCACGGGCTCGATCTTGATGCCCTGTTCCTTCAGATATTCCACACCCTTGGCGTAGCTCTGCTCGCTGCCGATCAGCTCCAGGGTCATGCGCCCCTCGGCGCGCGGCAGGATGGTGGCCGCCAGGATGTTGAAGGTCAGGTCGAACATCCGGGTCAGGTTGCAGACCACGGGGCGGCCCGAGCGCTCGGGCGGGAACTTGAGGTAGACGATCTTGCGGATGCCCTTGGAGGAGTCCTTCATACGTATCTCTTTGGCGCGGGGCCGGTTAGTTCTGTTCCTTGAGAATGCTCGCCGCGCGCTGGCCCTCGGCGGTGGAGGGGAACTTGGAGGCCACCTCCTCCAGGCGGATGCGGCCCATCTTGGGCTTGTCCAGGCGCATGAAGCTGATGCCCTGCTTGAGCAGGGACGTGGGGTACTTGGTGCTCTTGGCGTAGTTGTCGATCACGGCCTGGTACTTGAGCACGGCGCGGGCGTAGTCCTTGAGCTGGAAGTAGCACTCGCCCTGCCAGAAGATGGCGTTGGGCACCAGCGCGTGGTCCGGGAAGGTGGCCACGAACTCTTCCCACAGGGCCACGCCCTGCTTGTAGTCCGAGC
>CAYUIN010000575.1:0-2232 GCA_964444695.1 uncultured Desulfocurvus sp. | reverse complement strand
GACGCCGTAGTAGCCTTGGTAGCGCTGCCCGTCGGAACCCGTCTCGTCGATGAAGAACTCGACGATTTCCAGTTCGTTGGTTCCGGCTTCCAAAAGAATGTTGGTCTGGGACATGGAGCCTCCGGGCGCGCGGGCCGTCTGCCGCGCGCGGTGCGCTTGGTTACATCGCCTCCAGCGCGGCGCGTACCTGTTCTATCGTCTTATCGTGGGTGGACGCCCCGGCTGTCAAGCCGACTGTGGCGCAGCCCCGGAAATCCTCGGGATCAAGCTCCTCGGCGGTCTCCACGTGGATGCAGCGAACGCCCTGCTCGCGCACCACCTTGGCCAGGCGCCGGGTGTTGCCGCTCTCGTAGCCGCCGACCACGACCATCACGTCCACCGTGCCCGCCACCTCGATGGCCTCGGCCTGGCGCACGCGGGTGGCGTTGCAGATGGTCTCCAGCACGGGCAGCACGCGGTTGGTCCGCTCCTGCACGTACTCCTTGATCTGGCGGAAGACTTCCTTGTCCTGCGTGGTCTGCGCGGCCAGGACGTAGTCCTTGCCCGGGTCCAGGCGGTCTTCCAGCTCCTCGATGGAGTCGAAGACCAGCGCCTCGTCCGAGGCGTAGGACAACAGGCCCCGGACCTCGGGGTGGTTCTCCTCGCCGTAGAGCAGCAGCACCCGCCCGCGCTGGGTCTGGCGCTCGATGAGCAGCTGCGCCTTCTTGACCTTGGGGCAGGTGGCGTCCACCACGTCCACCCCGCGCTCGCTCAGCTCGCGCTCCACGGCCACGGGCACGCCGTGGGCCCGGATCACCACCTTGCTGCCCGGCGCCGCCTCGGCGGGCTCCGCGATGCGGCGCACGCCCAGGGACTCGTAGTGCCCCAGCACCTGCGGGTTGTGGATGATCGGCCCCAGGGTGCAGATCAGCGGGGCGCCGCCCGCTTCCTCGACCAGGGCGTCGAGCTTCTTGAGCGCCAGGCTCACACCCATGCAGAACCCGGCGGTTTCGGCGAGAATGACCTTCATCGGCTGCCCCCGATCCTGCCGCCGCAGCGCGGCGTTGTTGCCAGCTTACACATTGGAATCATTGCCCCCCGTTGTCCAGGAGAAATTCCACGACCATGGCTTCCAGCTCCTCCCAGGACGCGCAGCGCACCATCGCGTTGCGCAGCGCGCGCGAGCCCGGCAGGTGGCGCACGTAGCGCGGCACGATGGTCCGCATCTTCATCAGCGCGTGCCTGTCGCGCAGGTGCTCGCGGGCCAGGTCCGCATGGCGGCGGATGGTCCGGGCCAGCTCCTCGCGGCTGGGCTCGGGCGCCCGCTCCCCGCGCGCCAACGCCCGGTGGCGGGAAAATATCTGCGGCCCGTACAGCGCGCCCCGGGCATACATCACCCCCGCCGCGCCCGTCTCGGCCAGGCAGCGGGCCCCGTCCTCGGCGCTGAACAAATCGCCGCTGGCGATCACCGGCACGGACACCTCCCGCACCAGCTCCGACAGGCAGCCCCAGTCCGCCGTGCCGGAATAGCCCTGCTTGGCGTCGCGCGGATGCAGCGTCAGCCAGGCCGTGCCCGCCTGCTCCAGCCGCTTGCCCAGCTCCAGAAAAATGTCGTGCCCCGGCGCCCAGCCCCGGCGGAACTTGACTCCGCAGCGCCCCGGCCCGGCCAGCGCCGCCATGCGCGCCGCCAGCCGCTCCAGGCGGCGGACGTCATTGAGCAGCGCCGCCCCGCATCCGGTCTTGACCACCTTGCGCACCGGGCAGCCCGCGTTCAGGTCGAACCAGCGAAACCCACGCTCAAGCAGCATCTCCATGGCCCGGGCCACGTAGTCCTCGTCCTCGCCGAACAACTGCACCACCAGCGGGCCGTCCTCGGGCACCGTGGCCAGCAGTTCGTCCGTGCCCGGGGAGCCGTAACACATCCCCTTGGCGCTGACCATCTCCGTCACCGCCGCCGCCGCCCCGTGCTCGCGACACAAGAGCCGGAAGGGCAGATCCGAAAAACCGGCCAACGGCGCCAACCAGGGCGCGTCCGGAGCGATGGGCAAGGAATTGTCGTGATGCATGGCGTCGGCAGGCCCGCCACAACGCGCAGGCCCGAGGCAGCCGCATAGCACCCCCGGAGCCGAAACACAAGGCGGGGGGTACGCTGCGGGCCGGGGAAGACGACCGGCGGGGCGGGTGCTTATTGGCGCGGACAGGGGCCTCCGGCGGCTTAAGGGCTTCCGCCCTTAAGAATCCCGAGATGGGCGG
>CAYUIN010000574.1:0-2237 GCA_964444695.1 uncultured Desulfocurvus sp. | reverse complement strand
CCAGGGTGGAGAGGATGGCCTTCATCTGCAGCGCGACGTAGGGCAGGCTGCCCACCAGGGCGCCCAGGGTCGCCACCACGGCCACGAGCTGCGAGCGGTTGTAGCGGGCGGAGACGAAGTCGGCGATGCTGGTGATGCGCTGGGCGGACTTGATGCGCACGATGCGGCGCAGCACGCTCCACCACAACGTGGCCGAGACGACCACGCCCAGGCACACGGCCATGAACAGGTAGCCGCTCTGCGCCGCGAGGCCCACGCTGCCGTAGTACGACCAGGTGGTGCTGAACACGGCCAGGGACAGGGCGTAGACCGTGGGGCTCCTGGCCACGCGCTCGCGCCAGGCCCGGCGGCTTTCCACCGCCAGGGCCAGGGCCAGCACGCCCAGGGCGTACACGGCCACGATGGCCAGGAGCCTCAGCGGGACGCCCATGGGCGCCTCCCGGTCATTGCGGGCCCTCCCCGCCGTCTGTGCTCCCGCCGCCGGACAGGGCCCGGGCGCAGGCCAGCAGCAGCGCCACCACCAGGGCGCCCACGCCGAACAGGTACAGGAACATGGACCGGCCGCTCGAGTCCTCGGCCAGGGAGACCAGCGGCCAGCCGAGCAGCAGCCAGGACACCGCGAACAGCGCCAGGCGCAGGCCGTTTTCCACGCAGCGGTTCTTTCCCCTGGGCATCGCCACCCCCGCGCCTCCACAGTGTGACGGACGGCCGAGCGGCCACCCTCCTTACTGTATGCAGCTTCCGCGAAAACCAGTCAATCGCGACGCAAAATGAAAAGGCCTGCGCCGCGCGGTGCGGTGCAGGCCTGTGACGCCGCTTCGGAAGCGGGGGCCGCGTCCCGGCTATTCCTGTTCGCGCCGGATGCGGGCGCCCACGGCGGAGAGTTTTTGCTCGATGCGCTCGTAGCCCCGGTCCAGGTGGTAGATGCGCTGGACCTCGGTCACGCCGCGCGCGGCCAGCCCGGCGATGACCAGCGAGGCCGAGGCCCGCAGGTCCGAGGCCATGACCGGCGCGCCCGCCAGATGGTCCACCCCGCGCACCACGGCCGTGCGCCCGTCCAGGGAAATGCGCGCGCCCATGCGCGCCAGCTCCGAGACGTGCATGAAGCGGTTCTCGAAGATCGTCTCCTTGACCACGCCCGTGCCCGCCGCCAGGCACATCAGGGCCATGATCTGGGCCTGCATGTCCGTGGGGAAACCCGGGAAGGGCAGCGTGGTCACGTTCACGCCCACCAGCTCCGTGCCCCGGCGGCAGATCACGCCCTCGTCCGTCTCCTCGATCCAGACGCCCATCTCGCGCAGCTTGAAGGCCACGGCCTCCAGTTCGAACAGCGGGCAGTCCTCCAGCAGCAGCTCGCCGTCGGTGATGGCCGCCGCGCAGAGGAAGGTCCCGGCCTCGATGCGGTCGGGCATGATGCGGTAGGCGCAGCCCGTGAGCCGCTCCACGCCCTCCACGCGGATGATGCTCGTGCCCTGGCCGCTGATCTTGGCCCCGCAGGCGACGAGGAAGTTCGCCAGGTCCACCACCTCGGGCTCGCGCGCGGCGTTGACCAGCATCGATTCGCCCTCGGCCAGGGCGGCGGCCATGAGGATGTTCTCCGTGCCGCCCACGGTGGGGAAGTCGAACTGGATGTGCGCGCCGCGCAGCTTGCCTTCGCAGGTGCCGTGGATGTAGCCCGCCTCCAGGTCGAAGCGCGCGCCCATGGCCTCCAGGGCCTTGAGGTGCAGGTCCACGGGCCGGGCGCCGATGGCGCAGCCGCCGGGCAGGGCCACCTTGGCCTCGCCCAGGCGCGCGAGCAGCGGCCCCAGGCAGAGCACCGAGGCGCGCATGGTCTTGACCAGGTCGTAGGGCGCCTCGGGGGTCAGCCCGCCGGTGTCCACCTCCACCACCTCGCCGGAAAACGACGTCTTGCAGCCCAGGATCTCCAGGAGCTTCAAGGTGGTGCGGATGTCGCGCAGCTGCGGCACGTTGGAAAACGTGGTCCGCCCCTCCACGGCCAGGGCCGCGAACAGGATGGGCAAGGCGGCGTTCTTGGAGCCGCTGACGCGGATCCGGCCGGACAACGGCAGGCCGCCTTCGATGACGAGTTTTTCCATATTTCGATGATCCTTGGTTGTCGTGTGAAAGAAAGACTTGACCGCGACCCGAACCTTGGGTAGACGTTTCTCCCTCTTGCGGTGGGTGTAGCTCAGTTGGTAGAGCACCTGGTTGTGGCCCAGGTGGCCGTGGGTTCAAGT
>CAYUIN010000573.1:0-2242 GCA_964444695.1 uncultured Desulfocurvus sp. | reverse complement strand
AAAGCCCTTAAGCCGCCGGAGGCAAACATCCTAACGCCAGCCACCCGCCCCGCCAATCTCCCCCCGTCGCCGACCTACCCCCCGCGCCGCTCCGGGCTCCTCGGCAGCCGCAGATGGCGGGCGCAGAGCAGCAGGGCCAGGCTGACGGTGAGCAGGGCGGCGCCTGTGCCCGTGAGCCAGCCCATGAGCACGTCCGTGGGCCAGTGTTTGCCCAGGTAGACGCGCGAATAGCCGACCACGAGGGGCAGCAGCCAGATGTAGCGCCGGGGCCCGCGCCAGAGCAGGGCGATGGCTACGGCGGCGGCCATGGCGTTGGCGGCGTGGGCCGAGGGGTAGGAGTTCCCGGTTTTCTTGACGGGCGTGAAGTCCGGCGGGCGGACCTGCCACTGGCCGTCTTCCACGAAGTGCACGCCGGGCTTGGCGTTCAGGGGCCGCAGGCGTCCGTGGGCCTTTTTGAGCAGATTGGTGCCGCCGTCGGCGACGCCCAGGGAGATGACGACGATGACGATGCCCGCGACCTGGGCCCAGCGGTAGCGCCGGATGCCGAGCACGAGCCCCGCGCCGACCACGGCCCAGAGCAGCGCGGGCGAGGAGGCCAGGCGCATGGGCCAGTCCAGCAGCGGGCTGCGCCAGGTGTCGTTGATGAGCCAGAACAGGGCCTCGTCCCATCCGGGAGTGGCGAATTGCATGCAATCTCCTCAGTCTATGTCGCCGTTTTCCTTGATCTTCACATCCTCGTACGGGGCGAGGCGGCGACGATACCATTCCAGCTTGGCGTGTTCCATGGCCGAGGAGCACATGGAGAGCTTGTCGTAGGACTCGCCGATGCGCCCGATGACCAGGGTGGCCAGCTTGTAGATACAGTAGTTCATTTCGCCCTGGCCCGCGACCTCCGCGGCCAGGGCTTCGAGGTGCGCGTCGAACGCGGCGCGGCGCTCGGGGGTGATGTAGGGCATGGGGCCTCCTCGGGGCGGGATCAGGCCGCGCCCAGGCGCAGCACGGTGAGCAGCTCGTCCGGCACGGCGCGCCGGGCCAGGGGCAGCAGGTGGTCGTGGTGGGAGAAGAAGACCACCTGGGTGCGCCGGGCCAGGTCGGCCAGGGCGCGCAGCGTGGCCTCGGAGCGTTCGTCGTCGAAGTGCACCAGGATGTCGTCCACCACGAAGGGCATGGGCTTGTTGTTGTCCAGGTAGCGCGCCAGCCCGGCCAGGCGCAGGGACAGGTAGAGCTGGTCGCGGGTGCCGTCGCTCATACCCTGCACGGGCACGCGCTCGCCGTCCTCGCGCAGGCCCAGGAGCACGGGCTCGCCGGATTCGTCGAAATCCGCCTCCAGGGCGCTGAAGGAGCGGCAGGTCAGGTCCGCGAACAGGGTGCTGGCGCGTTCCAGGACCGGGCCCTGGTTGCGCTTGCGGTAATTTTCGATCTCCCGGGCCACGATCAGCGCGGCCAGGCGCAGGCGGGCGTAGCGGTCCACGTCCGCTTGCAGACGGCCGACGACGCCCTGGGCCTGTTCGGCCACGGCGGCGGCGCGTGAGGTGCCGTCCAGGGCGTCCTGGGCATGGCGGGCGGCGCCCAGGGCCTGGAGGGTTTCGGTCAGCTCGTCCTGCACGGCGGCGGCGTCCGCGCGGGCGCGGTCCAGGGCGGCGGCCAGGGTGTCGGGGTCCTGGTCGCGGGCCTCGGCGGCGAAGGCGTCCAGGTCCTTGCCGCCCGCGGCCTCGGCCAGGCGGGCTTCGGCCTCGGCCAGGCGGCGGCGGGCCTGGGCGCGGGCGCGGGCGCGGCGCTCGGTCTCCTCCAGGTCGCCGGGGCCGTCGCAGCGGGCCTCGGCGCAGAGCAGGCGCAGGCCTTCCTCGTGTTCGGCCTGGCGACGGCGGGCGTCTTCGAGACTTTGGCGGACCTCGCCCAGGCGGGTGCGCAGGTGCCCGCGCTCCTGGGCGGCGGCCCGGGCGCGGGACAGGCGCTCGAACAGTTCCGGCGCGGCCTGGCGGGCCTCGGTCCCGGCGAGGTCCGGAGCCAGGCGGGCCACGGCCTCGGTGGTCTCGGCGGCGAAGGCCTCGTAGTCCGCGCCGATGGCGGCGATGCGTTTTTCCTTGCCGCGCAGGTCCGTGAGCAGGCCCAGCAGCTCGGTGACGTCGTCCAGCATGGCCGTGGCCTGGCGGGGGTCGGCCTCGGCGTCCAGGCCCAGCGGACGCACTGCCTCCGCCCACGGGCCGCGCCAGGCGGCCAGCTCGGCCTCGGCGCGGGCCAG
>CAYUIN010000572.1:0-2245 GCA_964444695.1 uncultured Desulfocurvus sp. | reverse complement strand
CTTAGTCCCGCAGCGCTTTTCAGCCGCAGCCCGCCCTTTCTCCTTGACCCGGCGAGGCCCGTTTCGTAGCACCTTGAGCACCCATGCCCGCGCGGTTCCTTTCTTTCCCGGAAAGGCAGCAAAGACAGCTCGGCTGTCTATTTACATTCTTATGACGAGTGTGGTAAATGCTGCTAGGCATAATGACAGATGCCCGCGCTGGAGCGCGGGGCGCGGCTTTCTCGGGCCGCGACGGGAGCGAGGGCATGGCCGAAGAGGACAGGAAGCAGCTGACCCTGCGCATTCCGCAGGAAGTGCACCGCAAGGTGCGGCTTCTCGCCGCCCTCAAGGACCAGACCATGACCGAGCTCTTCATCGACCTCGTGGAGAGGGAATACGAGAAGAACGCCAAGGATACAGGCCCCGTGCAGCTCAAGCTGCCGACCTAAGAGGAGGGGGGAATGAGCGCCAGCACCATGCCGTACAAGACCATCACCCTGGAAAACGACAACGGCGGGAGCATCACCTTCAAAGGCGTGCTCTACGCCCAGACCTCCTTTTTCGAGGAGAACACCGGGGTGCTCACCAAACAGGAGCTCTACTCCACCGAGGAAGGCCACCAGGCCTTCGCGCTGATCTCCACCGACGGCGACCTCAAGCGCAAAAGCGCCTACATCGTCCGCCGCCGGGGCGAGATGTGCGTCATGGACAACGGCTCCCAGACAATGTCCCTGCCCTACGACTGGCTGATGATGTTCACCCAGGCCCTGTGGGACATCGACCTGGAACGCCAGCGCAAACGCTGCGGCATGGACGACTGCTCCAGCGTCTCCGTCAACGAATAGCCCAGGCGGAACAGACGACCACGGCGGCTCTCCCCAGAGTACGCGATTTCAGGCAGGCCCCCAGGGGCTTGCCTTTTTTCGCGCCCGGCACACGGAACGTCACAACCCCGCCGCGCGGCGGCAACGCACCGGAGGCATCCTCGACATCGCGGCCGGACGGCCGCAAGGAGGACCGCCATGACCATCGTGTTCATCGAACGCCCCGAAGGCGAAACCCGCGTCCAGGCCACCTGCCCGGCCTGCCGCACGCCACAGGAGGTCCGCGCCGACCCCGGCCGCACCCTGCGCGAAGTCTGCTCCGGCTGCGGCGCCCTGTTCAGCGTGCACCTGTATCCCAGCGGAATGGTCGTCATCGAGTAGCACCGCTCCCGGCCCGCAATTCCCCCATTGCCAAGGCCCGGCCTTTGGTCTAATGCGCTGCTGATTATGCAAGCGCGCGTCCTCAAAGCGAATATATTCCTGCTCATCACGGCCGTCGTCTGGGGCTCCGGATTCGTGGCCCAACGCTCGGGCATGGACTACGTCGGCCCCATGACCTACAACGCCGTGCGCTTCGCCATCGGCGCCCTGTCCCTGCTGCCGCTGATCTGGTTCATGGCCCGCCGCACGCAGCCCCGCCCGCCCGGAGACACCGGCGACCGGGGCTTCGCCCTGCGCGGCGCCGTCATCGCCGGGTCCATCCTGTTCTGCGGCGTGGCCCTGCAACAGATCGGGCTGATCCACACCACCGCCGGAAAGGCCGGATTCATCACCGGGCTGTACGTCGTGCTCGTGCCCTTCCTCGGCCTGCTCGTGGGCCAGCGCCCCGGCACCGGCGGCTTCGTCGGCGCCATCTGCGCCGGGATCGGCCTGTACTACATCTCCGTCACCGACGACTTCTCCCTGGCCCCCGGCGACGCCTGGGTCATCGTCTGCGCCGTGTTCTGGGCCGTGCACGTCCTCGTCCTGGGCTGGCTCTCGCCCCGCGTGGACTGCGTGCGCCTCGCCTTCGGCCAGTTCGCCTTCTGCTCGCTTTTGCACTTCGTCGCCGCCTTCACCTTCGAGACCCCGACCTGGGCCGCCCTACAGGCCGGATGGTTCCCCATCGTCTACGGCGGCATCATGCCCGTGGGCGTGGCCTACACCCTCCAGGTCGTGGCCCAAAAGGACGCGCCCCCGACACACGCCGCCGTGATCCTCAGCCTCGAAGCCGTGTTCGCCGCCCTCTGCGGCTGGCTGATCCTCGACGAATCCATGGCCCCACGCACCGCCCTGGGCTGCACCCTGATGCTCGCAGGCATGTTCGCCGCCCAACTCTGGCCCCAACGCAAACGCCGGGACGCCTAGCCGGCTCGCAGCCGGGGCTCCGCCCCGTACCCCGTTTTCTGGGGCGCCGCCCCAGACCCCGCTCAAGGAAATAATTTCCTTAAGAATCCTTCTAT
>CAYUIN010000571.1:0-2276 GCA_964444695.1 uncultured Desulfocurvus sp. | reverse complement strand
GTGCCGCTGTTGCTCATCCCGCAGATGCTCCTGGCGGGCTCGGCCATCAGCTTCAACGAGCTGTTGTCGCGCGGCGCGCCGGACAACCTCGTGCCCTGGTTCGCGGAGGCCATGCCCTCGCGCTGGGGCTACGAGGCGCTGCTGGTGGAGCAGTACGCGGGCAACCGCTACATGGCCCCTGTGTTCGAGGACGACTGCGCCGTGCGCCAGGCGGACTACGTGCTGGACTACCACATCCAGGAGCTGCGCAGTCTGGCGGACCTGCCGCTGCTGCCCGAAAGCGCCTGGACGGGGCAGGGCGACCGCGCGGGCCGCATCGCCCGGGCCCTGCGCACCCTGCAAAACGAGCTGCCCGCCCTGGCGCGGGACACGGCCCTGGCCGACGCCCCGGACCCGGCCTCCCTGGCCCCCGGGGCCTACGGCGAGGACCAGCGCGCGGCGGTGCGCGACTTCCTGCGCCGGGCCGCGGCGGTCTACCGCGAGCGCCGCACCGAGGCCTACGACCGCCGCGAGGCCGTGGACGCCGCCCGGCGCGAGGCCCTGGGCGACGACGGGCTGGAACGCCTGCGCCGGGAGAACCACAACCTCGGCGTGTCCCGCGCCGCGCTGGACAGCCTGGGCCTGGAGTCCCTGCTGCTGTCCGGCGGGCGGGTGGTGCAGCTGGCCGTACCGGTCTGCAAGCCGCCGTCCTCGCGCCTGGGCCGGGCCCATTTCGCGGCGGGGCACAAGAACGTCCTGGGCCGCGCGCTGCCGACCTACGGCTTCAACCTCGGGGTGCTCTGGGCGCTGTCGGCGCTGCTGTACCTGCTGCTTCTGGCGCGGGCGCCGGAGCGGCTGATGCGCCTGGCGGGCCGCCTGGGCCGCCGCCGCTGACCGCGCGCGCCGCGCGCGACACAAAGGAAAAGGCCCGCCCCCGAAAGGGGACGGGCCTGTTCGTTTTGTGCGATACGAGCGCCGCTGGCTTACCAGCGGGGAGCGCGCTCGGCGCGGGGACGGGCTTCGTTGACCTTGATGTTGCGGCCGCCGAAGTTGGAACCGTCCAGGGCTTCGATGGCGGCCAGGGCAGCCTGGTCTTCCATCTCGACGAAGCCGAAGCCGCGCGGACGGCCGGTCTCCCGGTCCTCGATCAGTTTGACGGACTTGACGTCGCCGTAGGAAGCGAAAGCCTCGCGGACTTCCTCTTCAGTGGTGGACCAGGGCAGGTTGCCGACGTAGATGCTCTTAGCCATTCGAATTTCTCCATAAAACGTAAAACTTTTGCAATACGCGCACGATGCGCCTTGTAAAAAAAGGCTGCGTACACAAGATGCGTACACAGCCCCTTGTTACCTGTATCTCGATATCTCACCAGCTCCAGCCGACCTTGTGCGGCCGCGCCCCCCTCGGGCGTCACTGGAAAATTCTTTGCTCCTGTTATGCAATTATTCAAGCTGCGTCAAGGGGGAGATGCCGGGGGGACTGTAAATTTTTTATGCTGCAACGCCGGGCAGGCAGGCAACAGTCCGCTTGTATGCCGCACCGGACGGCGGGCGCAAAAAAAGGCCCGCCCCACAGGGGGGCGGGCCTTGTATGCCGGGAATGCGCGAGGGCTACCAGCGGGGGGCGCGCTCGGCGCGGGGGCGGGCTTCGTTGACCTTCAGGGCGCGACCGCCGAAGTCGGAACCGTCAAGGGCTTCGATGGCGGCCAGGGCGCCCTGGTCCTCCATCTCCACGAAACCGAAGCCGCGCGGACGACCCGTCTCCCGATCCTCGATGAGCTTGACGTAACGCACCTCGCCGTAGTTGGAGAAGGCAGCGCGGATTTCCTCTTCGGTGGCGGACCAGGGCAGGTTGCCCACATAGATATTCTTGGCCATTTCGTAATCACTCCATAAAACTGTATTGTGCTTTGCGGGCGCACGGCGCGCCCCTTGTAAAAAAAGGCTGCGTACACGAGATGCGTACGCAGCCCCTTGTCACCTAGTTCGAATCTCTCGTCAGCTCCGGTTGTCCCCTTGGGATAGCAACCGCGTCCCCGTGGACGTCACTGACCATATCAGTGGATTAAACTATGCAGGTTTTTGCGATCTGTCAACAGGAAAAATCGCGAGGGGCGAAAAAAATGTGGTCCGTCGCAGAATTGCTCCGGGATCGGCATCCATTCCGGGATGTTGCGGTGGGGCTTCTCGGCGCCTGCGGGGCGCGAAGGCGGGCCGCCGGGCGTCATTGCAGCAAAAGGTTGAGCAGGACCGGGGCGAGACAGGCGCCGGGTGTTCCGCTCGGCGGGGCTCACCTTG
>CAYUIN010000570.1:0-2287 GCA_964444695.1 uncultured Desulfocurvus sp. | reverse complement strand
TTTCGCGGCGGCAGGGGCGCGGGATCCCGACCAAATCGCGGCCCCCGCCTTGCGCTCCCCGCCTTCTTCCCCTATTCTTGAAGGAGCCTGAAAAATCAGGCCGCACAACGCAACCTTGAGGAGAGATTCCCATGACCAAGAACAGGGACGCCGCCCTGGCCGGAGTCCTGGCCTCCTTCGCCGCCGACTCGCTGGCCCTGGGCGCCCACTGGATATACGACGCCGGGCAGATCGCCCGCAGCTTCGGGCGCACGGACAGCCTGGCCGACCCGCTGCCGGGTTCCTATCACAAGACCCGCCGCGCCGGGCAGTTCACCCACTACGGCGACCAGACCTTCGTGCTGCTGGAATCCGTGGCCGCCTCGGGCGGTTTCGATCTGGCGGACTTCTTCGCGCGCTGGAAGGCCCTGTTCGCCGACTACGACGGCTACGTGGACGGCGCCACCAGGAACACCCGCTCGCGCATCGATTTCGGCGAGGGGCCCGAGACCTCGGGCTCCAATTCCCACGACCTGGCCGGGGCCTCGCGCATCGCGCCCCTGGTCCTGGCCGCCGGGGACGACCTGGCGCGGCTGGTGCAGGACGCCCGGGCCCAGACGCGCATGACCCACAACAATCCCATGATCCTGGACGCGGCCGAGTTCTTTGCCCGCGCGGCGCACGCCGCCCTGGGCGGGGCCGGGGTCGAGCAGGCCCTGCGCGCCGCCGCCGGGGCGGACTACGCCGCCGCGCCCATCGCCGACTGGCTGGCCCAGGGCCTGGACCTGGCCGGGACGGACAGCGTCTCGGCCATCGGCAGCCTGGGCCAGAGCTGCAACGTCGAGGGCGCCCTGCCCGGCGTGGTGCAGCTGGCCGTGCGCCACGCGCAGGACCCGGCCGAGGGCCTGGTGCAGAACGTGATGGCCGGGGGCGACTCCGCCGCGCGCGGGCTGCTCCTGGGGCTGCTCTTCGGCTGCGCCTCGGGCCCCGGCGCCCTGCCCGCCCAGTGGCAGGACGGCCTGGAAAAGGCCGCGCGCATCAAGGAACTGGCGGCCAAGATCGGCTGACCCGCCGGGGCCGCGCGCCCCGGCGCCGCACGCGGGACGCCCCGCCGGAAACCCTCCGGCGGGGCGTCCGCCGCCTTGGGCGTGGACCTTGGGCCTGCAAAGGTGTAGGGCAATGGGGCACGGCCACCACCAAGCCCCGCCCTGCCCGGGAAAGGCGCCCCCGCGATGCGACTCGTCTCCGCCACAGTCCAGGCCTTCACACAGTGCCTGAAGAACGCCGTCTCCGTCAGCATGACCCTGTTCCGGGTGATGATTCCGATCATCATCGTGGTCAAGGTGCTGCGCGAGTTCGAGCTCATCGACCTGCTGGCCGTGCCCCTGGCGCCGGTGATGCACCTGGTGGGCCTGCCCGCGAGCATGGGCCTGGTCTGGGCCACGGGGCTGGTGAACACGGTCTACTCGGCCATGGTGGTCTTCGTCTCCCTGGCGCCGGACGCCGGGCTGACCCAGGCCCAGGCCACGGTGCTCTGCACCATGCTGCTCATCGCCCACGGCCTGCCCGTGGAGCTCAAGGTGGCCCAGCAGTGCGGGGTGTCCATGCGCGCCCAGGGCGCGCTGCGCGTGGGCGCGGCGCTGGTCTGCGGGCTGGGCCTGCACCTGCTGTTCGACGGCCTGCACCTGCTCCAGGGCCCGAACGCCGTGCTCTTCACCCCGGGCGAGGAACCCGCCACCCTGGCCCTGTGGGCCCTGGGCGAGGTCCGCAACCTGGCCTCCATCTTCTGCATCATCCTGGGGCTGATGTGCATCATGCGCCTGCTGGACGCGCTGCGCGTCACCGCGCTGTGCAACTGGCTGCTCCGGCCCGTGCTGCGGGCCGTAGGCATCGGCAGGGCGGCGTCCACGGTGACCATCGTCGGCCTGGCCCTGGGCCTGTCCTACGGCAGCGGGCTGATCATCCACGAGTCGCGCAGCGGGCGCATCGGCGGGCGGGACCTGTTCTACTCGCTGACGCTGATGGGCCTGGCCCACGCGCTCATCGAGGACACGATGCTGATGCTGCTCCTGGGCGCGCACATGGGCGGGGTGTTCTGGGGGCGGCTGCTGTTCTCGCTGGCCTTCATGGCCCTGCTGGTGCGGCTGACCTCCGGCCTGTCCGACGAGACCTTCGGCCGCCTGCTGCTGCGCCGGGGCAGGCGCTCCGGCCCGGCCTCGGCCCCGGCCTCGGCCCCGGCCACGGCCGCTCCCACCACGACTGACGACATTTCGTAAATTTCACGCAAAAGGGCGCGAGGCCCCAGGCC
>CAYUIN010000569.1:0-2289 GCA_964444695.1 uncultured Desulfocurvus sp. | reverse complement strand
CGTGGGCTACCAGGGCAAGGGCACCCCGGGCCGCAAGATCGTGGACGGCGCCGAGTCCATCCGCATCTTCGGCGAGGACATCGTGGTCAAGGCCAAGATCTTCACCATCGGCGGCTTCTCGGCCCACGCCGGGCAGTCCGAGATCCTGGCCTGGCTGGAGCATTTCACCACCAAGCAGATGAAGGTCTTCCTGGTCCACGGCGAGCCCAGCAAGCAGCGCACCCTGGCCAGGCTGATCCGCGAGAAGTTCAGCCTGGACGTACACATCCCGGACTATCTGGAGATCTGCACCATGCTCCCGGGCCAGCCCCTGGAGAGCGAGCTGAACACCGAGGTCGCCAACCCGCGCATCGACTGGTCCTTCCTCTTCGGCCAGACCGAGGGCCAGCTGGCCCAGCTGCGCGAGCGCCTGGAGGCCCTGGAAAGCAGGTCCTGGATTGACCAGACGGAAATTCGCGATAGACTGCTGGAAATCAACAAGAGCCTGATGGCCCTGTCGTCCGAGGTCTGATGCGTCTGATCAGCGGTGAATTCGGCGGGCGGACGGTGCGCAGCGTGTCCGGCCCGGGGTATCGTCCGGCGACCTCCAAGGTCCGCCAGGCGGTGTTCTCGATGCTGGAATCGCGCGGGGTGCGCTGGGGCGGGCTGCGCGTGCTGGACCTTTTCGCGGGGTCCGGCAGCCTGGCCCTGGAGGCGCTTTCGCGCGGGGCGGACTTCGCCCTGATGGTGGAGAAGAACAAGCGCGCGGCGGCCTGCATCAAGGGCACCCTGGGCGACCTGGGCCTGGGCCCGGCGCGGGCCAAGGTGGCGGCGGCGGACCTGTTCTCGCTGCTGGCGGCGCCGCCCCAGGCGCCGTTCGACCTGATTTTCATCGACCCGCCCTACGGCAAGGACCTGCTGCTGCCCGCGCTGGCCCTGGCCGTGGACAAAGGCTGGGCCGCCCCGGAGGCCTTCGTGCTGGCCGAGGTGGAATCCCGCCTGGAGCTGGACCCGGACGCGGCGCACCCGCGCCTGGAGCCCGTCACGGACCGGACCTACGGGCAGACGAGGATAGTGATATGGACCACAAGACCAAATGCTGCGTGACGGCCATCTACCCCGGCACCTTCGATCCGCTGACCAACGGCCACGTCTCCATCGTGCGCCGGGGCCTGAAGCTGTTCCACAAGGTGGTGGTGGCCGTGGCCAAGGACTCCGTCAAGGCCCCGCTGTTCACCCTGGACGAGCGGGTGGAGATGATACAAGGCGTGTTCCACGACGATGAGCGGGTGGAGGTCGAGGGCTTTTCCGGCCTGCTGGTGGACTACGTCTCCCGGCGCGGGGCCGGGGCCGTGCTGCGCGGCATGCGCGCCGTGTCCGACTTCGAGTACGAGTTCCAGATGGCGCTGATGAACCGCCGCCTGGCCCGCGAGATCGAGACCGTGTTCCTGATGACCGACTACAAGTGGATGTACATCAGCTCCTCGATCATCAAGGAGGCCGCGCGCCACGGCGGCAACATCCAGGGTCTGATCCCCAACGCGCTGGTGCCCGAGGTCTACAAGAAATACGCGGCCATGGAGCGCGCCAAGCGGGAGCACGAAGAGGGTTCATGACGCCGCTCGTCTGCGTTGTCGGCCCCACGGGCGCGGGCAAGACCGGGGCGGGCATCGCCCTGGCCCGGGCCCTGGGCGGGGAAGTCCTGAACTGCGACTCCCGCCAGCTCTACGCCGACTTTCCCATCATCACCGCGCAGCCCAGCGCCGCCGAGCGCGCGGCCTGCCCGCACCGGCTGTACGGCTTTTTGCCCACCTCCGAGACCATGACGGCGGCGGCCTACGCGGACCTGGCGTTGGCGGAGATCGAGGCCGTGCGCGGCCGCGGGGCGCTGCCCATCCTGGTGGGCGGCACGGGCATGTACCTGCGCTGGCTGCTGACGCCCATGGCGCCCATCCCGGACGTCCCGGACGCGGTGCGGACCCGGGTGCGCGAGGACTGCGAGCGGCGCGGCCCGGCGGCCCTGCACGCGGACCTGGCGGGCATGGACCCCGCGCTGGCCGCGCGCCTGCATCCCAACGACCGCCAGCGCATCATGCGCGGGGTGGAGGTCTTTCTGGCCTCGGGCCGGGCGCTCAGCGAGTGGCAGGCCCTGACCCCGCCGCCGAGGCCGTTTCGGGTCCTGAAGTTCGGCGTGGGGCTGGATTTGGAGGAGCTGACGCCGTTTTTACTGCGGCGCATCGACCTGATGCTGGAGGCCGGGGTAAAGTCATCGCGATGGGGGAACACACTTTGCGCTGGGCTGATCTGGTC
>CAYUIN010000568.1:0-2306 GCA_964444695.1 uncultured Desulfocurvus sp. | reverse complement strand
CCGCCCCCCGCGCTATCACCACCACCATCGCAGCCGCGATGGAGGAAACACATGCCAGATACCGACGCCCAGTCCCTCGCCCGGCCCATCGGCCCCGCCGACGCCGCCGGGCCCGCAGCACCGTCCGCGCTCCTGCCCACCCTCGCCATCCTCGGCGCCGTGGGCCTCTGGGGCGCCTCCTTCTCCGCCATGAAGACCGCCGTGGCCACCATGCCGCCCGAATCCGTCATGCTCGCCAGACAGATCGGCGCCACACTCGCCGTGCTGCCCTTCGTCCCCCGCCTGTCCCTGGCCCGCTACCGCCGCGGCGACTGGAAATGGCTGGCCCTCTTCGTGCTCTGCATGCCCTGCGCCTACTTCCTCCTGGAATCCAACGCCCTGACCCTGACCACCAGCTCCCAGGCGGGCGTCATCTCCGCCTCCGTGCCGCTGCTCGTCGCCCTGGGCGCTCGCATCTTCCTCGCCGAACCCCTCTCCCGACGCACCCTGGCCGGACTCGTCCTGTCCATCGCTGGCGTCTGCTGGCTCACGCTCTCCGGAAATCCAGACGACCACGCCCCCAATCCGCTGCTCGGCAACGCCCTGGAATCCATCGCCATGTGCTGCGCCGCCGGGTCCATGATCGTCATCAAACGTCTCTCCGGCCGCTACGGCTCCTGGACGCTTACCGCACTGCAAACCGTCGCCGGGCTGCTCTTCTTCCTCCCCGGCCTGCCCGGGCTCATCCACCGCGCGCCCCTCATGCCCGCCGCCGAAATCGCCACCCTGGCCTTCCTCGGCGTCGGCGTCACCCTCGGCGCCTTCGGGCTCTACAACTACGGCCTCAGCCGACTCCCCGCCGCACGCGCCTCCGCCTCCATCAACCTCGTCCCCGTCGTCGCAGTCCTGCTGGGCTGGCTCGCCCTGGGCGAAGCCCTCTCCCCCACACAACTCGCCGCCGCCTGCGCCGTGCTGGCCGGAGTCGTCGTCAGCCAGCGGCGGTAGGGCGCGCCGAAGAATGTGGGAGGTGGGGGAAACCCTCTTTTTCCAGCGGTAAAAAAAGGGGGTTTCCCCCGCCTCCCATCGCTGCTGTCTTGATCCCTAGGCTCCTGCCTGCGCTGCGTTTGGCACGCGCCAAGGGCTCAAGCACACCCTCCACCCCCTTCCCCCAAAAACCGCTCTATTTGGGGAGTAGGGTCTGGCGTCGAGGGGAATGTTACAATTTCGCGCAAAGTTGACGCCGAATTGTGGTCTGGGTACAGGCTGGACGTATCCGCCTCCCTTCGGGGGAGGCTTGTTCCTTCTGCCCGTGAGGAGATCATGCCCAGCGTCCGTGCCCGGTTGCTTCTGCTGGCACTGCAAAACCGCCATCTGTTCGGCCTCAGACTGCGGCCCGAAACCGGCGAGGACTGGGAAAAACACCTGCCCGCCGTCCGCGCCAAGGCCGCCAAGGCCGCCAAAATGATGGGCCGCGTGCCCAGGGACATGGCCGTGTCACCGGCCGGTGATATCGGGGCGGAATGGATCGTCCCGCAGGGCGGGGCTGGGCCGGGGCTCATCGTCTATTTCCACGGCGGGGGCTACGTCCTCGGGTCCGCCGCAGCGCACCGGGGCGTCGTCGCCAAATTCGTGCGCGCCGGGGGCGTGCGCGCCCTGTCCTTGGAATACCGTTTGGCGCCGGAGAATCCGTTCCCCGCCGCCCTGGACGACGCCCTGGCCGCCTGGCGCTGGCTGCTCGCGGGCGGTACGGACCCGGCCCGTGTCGTCTTCGCCGGAGACTCCGCCGGGGCCGGGCTCGCCCTGTGCACCCTGGTCGCAGCCCGCGACGCGGGCGATCCGCTGCCCGCGGGCGCCGTGCTCCTCTCCCCCTGGACGGACCTCACCTGCTCCGGCCCCAGCTACACCGAGAACGCCCGCCGCTGCCTGGCCCCCGCCGGTTCCTGGCTCGCCTGCCGCGACCACTACGCCCGGGGCCGCGACCTGCGAGACCCGCACATCTCCCCCCTGTTCGCCGACCTCGCCGGGCTGCCCCCGCTGCGCCTCTACGCCGGAACCCACGAAACCATGCGCGACGACACCATCGCCTTCACCACCCAGGCCACCCACGCGGGCGTGGACGCCGCCGCCACCCTCGGCCCGGGCCTGTGCCACTGCTACCCCGCCTGCGCCCCCCTGTTCCCCGAAGCCACCCGCGCCATGCACGACATCGGCGCCTTCATCCGCGAACGCACAAGCGCGTAGACCGGCCTGGCGGGTGCCCGTCGTTAAGCACCGGCCTCCGGCGGCTCAAGGGTTATCACCCTTGAGAATCCCACTATGGGCGGCCT
>CAYUIN010000567.1:0-2323 GCA_964444695.1 uncultured Desulfocurvus sp. | reverse complement strand
GTTGATTTCGACAGCGGCACCTTCGGCCTGGCTGCTGCGAACGCCTATGCGCGCGTCCTCGGCCCGACGCTCGAAAAGATTTCCGTCCTGGCCACGCCCGCGCAGTTCGAGGAAGTGGAGGTGGACGGGCAGGCCGTGCTGGAGATGACGGCCCCCGCCGTCTATGAGCAGCGCATGCATGTGGTCTACGACGTCGTGGTCCACGCCTCGGAACAGGCCCGCACCGACGGCCTGCGTCCGATCCACGAGGAGCGGCGCAACCGGGTGGAATATCCCGCCGCCGAGCCCAATCCGTTCCTGGCGGCCTACGACCACCTCAAGACCCGCGCGGAGTTCGTCGGCGCGGTGGACTGCTAACCCAAGCCAACGGAGCGCATCATGCCCGAACAGTTCCTGCACGGCATCGAGGTTCTGGAGATCGTCGACGGAACCCGGCCCATCCAGACCGTGAAATCCAGCGTCATCGGCATCGTCGGCACGGCGCCGGGCGCCGACGCTGTGGCGTGTCCCACGAACCAGCCGGTGCTCATCACCGGCAGCCCGCGCCAGGCCGCAGGGCTGGGCGCGTCGGGCACCCTGAAGGCCGCCATGGACGGCGTGTTCGACCAGTGCGGGGCCATGGTCGTGGTCGTGCGCGTGGAGGAGGGCGCGGACGCGGACGCCACCCGCAGCAACGTCATCGGCGACGCCACGGCCATGACCGGCGTGCACGCCTTCCTGGGCTGCCAGTCCGAGGTCAAGGTCACGCCGCGCATCCTGGCCGCGCCCGGCTTCACCGGCGACCGCCCGGACGCCGCCGCCAACCCCGTGGTGGCCGAGCTGCAGGGCATCGCCGAGAAGCTGCGCGCGGTGGTCGTCGCCGACGGTCCCAACGGCACCGACGCCGAGGCCATCGCCTACCGCGAGGACTGGGGCAGCGACCGCATCTACATCGTGGATCCGCAGGTCAAGGTCTGGGACACCGTCGCCGCCGCCGTGGTGCTGCAGCCCGCGTCCGCGCGGGTGGCGGGCAAGCTGGCCTGGATGGACAACAACCGGGGCTTCTGGTGGTCGCCCAGCAACCAGGTCCTGAACGGCATCGTCGGCACCGCCCGGCCCGTGCAGTTCAATCTCTCCGACCCCAACACCGCCGCCAATCTGCTGAACGAAAACGAGGTGGCCACCATCGTGCACCGCGACGGCTACCGCCTTTGGGGCAACCGCACCACCAGCGCGGATCCGCAGTGGGCCTTCCTGTCCGTGCGGCGCACCGCCGACATGATCTACGAGAGCATCGAGGAGGCCTTCCTGTGGGCCATGGACCGCCCGCTGTCCGCCAACCTGGTGCTGGACATCCAGGAGAGCGTGAACGCCTACCTGCGGCATCTCGCGGTCCAGGGCGCCGTCCTGGGCGGCACCTGCTGGCTGGACGAGGAGCTGAACTCCAAGGAGAGCCTCATGGCGGGCAAGCTGTACCTGGATTTCGACATCGAGCCGCCCGCGCCCCTGGAGCGCCTGACGTTTAGGGCACACCGCGAGAACGGCTACTACGAGGAACTTGTGAGCCGCGTGACGAGCGCGCAGTAGGAGGAAATCATGGCCGCCGACAATATCCTGAAGGAATGGGCCCTGTTCGTGGACGGGCGCGGCTACGTGGGCAACGTCGAGCAGCTCCGGCTGCCCGAGCTGACCCTCAAGACCGAGGAATTCCGCGCCGCGGGCATGGACGCCCCCGTGACCCTGGACATGGGCATGGAGAAGCTCGCCGTGTCCTTCACCCTGACCAAGAAGTGCGCCGACATGCTGAAGCTCTTCGGCGGGCGCGAGGGCATCGAGATCCCGCTCACCGCGCGCGGGGGCCTCGAGTCTCTGGACGGCACGGTGACGCCGGTCATCGCCTCCATGCGCGGGCGCATCGCGAGCATCAAGCCCGGCGAGTGGAAGGCGGGCGAGCGGCCCACGGACGAATACGCCGTGGACCTCGTCTACTACAAGTACGAGCAGGGCGGCGAGGTGCTGCACGAGATCGACGTGCTGGGCATGCGGCGCATCATCGGCGGCACCGACCGCCTGGAGGAACACCGCAAGGCCTGCGGCATCTAGGAGGACACCATGAGCAACGAGACGATCACGCTGGAATACCCCGTGAAGCACCAGGGCCACGAGTACGCGCAACTCGCCATGCGCAGGCCGCGCGTGGGCGACATGCTGGCGGCGGATCGGCAGGGCGGCGGCGACGTGGAGCGCGAGGTGGCCATGTTCGCCGGCCTGTGCGAGGTGCCGCCGGAGGTCATCCGCGAGATGGACCTGAAGGACTACCGCAAGCTGCAGGGGGCCTACACGG
>CAYUIN010000566.1:0-2324 GCA_964444695.1 uncultured Desulfocurvus sp. | reverse complement strand
CGAATGGTTTCGGAATAGCGAACACTCGTCCCCACCCCGCCCCGGCGGGCGGCCCCGTGGACAACACGGGCGAAAACGCGTAGTCCTGCGCGCCAATGGGAGGCCGCGCCCCGGCCCGCCCCGCGAACGAAAACACACCGCCCCGCCCGCCCGGCGGGCACAACACCCAGAGGAATCACGCCATGTTGAAGAGCATGACCGGCTTCGGACGCTCCATCCTGCAAGAGGACGACTGGTCCCAGGACTGGGAGGTGCGCAGCGTCAACGGCCGCCATCTGGACATCAAATGGCGCCTGCCCTCGGGCGTGCGCTCCCTGGAGACCCAGTTCGAGCGCGTGGTGCGCGAGGTCGCCTCGCGCGGGCGGGTGAACATTTCGCTGAACCTGCAGATCGCCCGGCCCGAGCTGCTGGGCATGCAGCTGAACACCGTGATGGCCGAGGCCATGCTGCGCCAGATGGACCGCTTCGCCGCCGCGCGCGGCGACAGCTTCACCCCGGACTACGCGCGGATGATGGGCATGAGCTTCCTGTGGGACGACACCAGCGGCGAGCCCGCCCAGGAACTGTCCGAAGGCCTGGAACGCGGCCTGCGCGCCGCCCTGGCGGACTGGGACGAGGCCCGCGCCCAGGAGGGTCTGGCCCTGCGCAAGGACATCTCGCACCGCCTGATCCGCTTGGAGGAATGGCTGGAACAGCTCAAGGAGCGCACCCCGCAGGTCAAGCAGGAGCGCTTCGAGACCGTGCAGGCCCGCATCCAGCAGACCCTGGACCGCTACAGCATCGACCTGGACCAGGACCGGCTGCTCCAGGAAATCGCCGTGCTCTCGGACAAGCTGGACGTCTCCGAGGAGCTGACGCGCCTCACCGCGCACCTGGAGGCCCTGGCCCAGGTCCTGGACGAGGGCGCCGACGCGGGTAAGCGCCTGGACTTCCTGCTTCAGGAGTGCTTCCGCGAGATCAACACCTGCGGCAACAAGGCTCAGGACACCGCCGTCAGCCGCATCGTGGTGGATTTCAAGGCCGAACTTGAAAAATGCCGCGAACAGGTGCAGAACATCGAGTAATCGGAAAACCACGACTCCCGGGAAGGACGGACATGAAGAACACAGGCCTGCTGAACATCGGATTCGGTAACTTCGTGGTTTCCAGCCGCGTCATCGCCATCGTCAACCCCTCGTCCTCGCCCATGCGCCGCCTGCGCGAGGACGCGCGCCAGGCCGGGCGGCTCATCGACGCCACCCAGGGCCGCAAGACGCGCTCGATCATCGTCTCGGACTCGAACCACGTCGTGCTCTCCGCCATCCAGGCCGAGACCATCGGCCAGCGCTTCAGCCAGGAGGACGACGATGCCTAGCCGCCTGGGCCTGATGCTCATCATCTGCGCCCCGTCGGGCACGGGCAAGAGCACGCTGACCTCGCGGCTGCGGGCGGAGTTCCCGCGCCTGGGCTTCTCCGTGTCCTGCACCACCCGCGCCCCGCGCTCCGGAGAGCGGGACGGCGTGGACTACCACTTCCTGGACAAGGACGAATTCCTGCGCCGCCGCGAGGCCGGATACTTCGCCGAGTGGGCCGAGGTCCACGGCAACTTCTACGGCACGCCCATCCAGGCCCTGAAGGACATGCTCGCCGCCGGGCAGGACGTGCTGTTCGACATCGACGTCCAGGGCGCGGCGCAGCTGCGCGCGAGCATGCCCGGCGGCTGCCACGTGTTCCTCATGCCGCCGTCCCTCGCCGCCCTGAAAACCCGCCTGCTGGGCCGCGCCACGGACGACCGCGCGGTCATCGAGCGCCGCCTGAACAACGCCCCGGGCGAGCTGGCCCAGGCCCCGCATTTCGACTACTGGATCGTCAACGACGACCTGGAAACGGCCTACGGCGCCCTGCGCGCCGTGTACGTCGCCGCCGGGCTGCGCCCCGCCGTGAACCCCGACCTGCTGGACGCCGTGCTGCACGGCCCCGCCGCCTAGGAGCCCCGCAGTGGCCGAACTCGTCGTCGCCCTGGACTACCCGGACAAGGCCCGCGCCCTGGACATGGCCCGCCTCGTGGCGGGCGCCGCGCCCTGGGTCAAGGTCGGCCTGGAGCTGTACACCGCCGAGGGCCCGCCCGTGCTGGCGGCGCTGAAGGACCTGGGCTTCAAGGTCTTCCTGGACCTCAAATTCCTGGACATCCCCAACACCGTGCGCGGCGCGGTGGGCAGCGCCGTGCGCGCCGGGGCGGACATGCTCAACGTCCACGCCACGGGCGGGGCGCGGATGATGCTCGCCGCGCGCGAGGGCCTGGACCGGGCGGCCGCACCGGGCACCGCGCCGCTGCTGCTGGCCGT
>CAYUIN010000565.1:0-2324 GCA_964444695.1 uncultured Desulfocurvus sp. | reverse complement strand
CCCGTCGGGCGGCCCCATAGAGGGATTCTTAAGGGGATTATCCCCTTGAGCGGGTGCAGGGCAGAGCCCTGCCGGGTTTGGGCGGAGCCCAACCGCCGGAGGCACACGCCGCCCCAGGCGTCGCCGCCGCGCCTGGTCGGTCCGGGCCGTGTGGCGTCAGACCGGTTCGAGGCCGAGGGCGGTGGTGATGGAGTCGATGCCGACGCGTTCGACGAAGCGGGCGGTGCGTTCGCGGTTGCGGGCGTTTTCGCGGTAGTGGGTCAGGAGTTTGTCCACGAGTGCCAGGGCTTCTTCGTGGGTCAGGTTCTTGCCCAGCTGGTCCGCGAAGCGGGGCCGGTTGCCCGCGTTGCCGCCGAAGAAGACGTTGAAGCCTTGTTTGGTGCCGGTGACGCCCACGTCGCGGAGTTTGGATTCCGCGCAGGACAGGGGGCAGCCGGAGACGCCCATCTTGACCTTGGCGGGGAAGTCCACGCCGACGTATTTTTCTTCGAGCTGTTTGCCCAGGCCGAGGGAGTCCTGCACGCCGAGGCGGCAGACGGCGGTGCCGGGGCAGGCCTGGACGTAGTGCACGCAGAGTTCCGTGGCGCGTCCGATGTCGCGGCCCAGGTCGGCCCAGATGGCGTCGATGTCTTCTTCGCGGATGCCGACGAGGGCGATGCGCTGTCCGGAGGTGATCTTGACGATGGGGATGTTCCATTTGCGCACGACGTCGTTGAGCCGGGTGAGGATTTCCGGGGTCAGCATGCCCATGGGCGTGCGCGGGACGATGGCCCAGGTTTCCTTGTCGCGTTGGAGGATGGCTCCTTCGGGGGTGGTGTCGCTCATGGTCTTGTCCTTGGTTGCGGGTTGGGGTTGCGGGTTAGGCCTTGGGGGGCTTGACGACCACGAGCAGCATCTTGAAGGGCTTTTCGGCCTCCAGCCCGTGGGGGACGTTGGCGGGCATGGCGATGGCCTGCCCGGCGGCGACGGTGTGGGTGGTGTCGCCGATGGTGATCCGGGCTTCGCCGTCCAGGACGTGGACCAGGGCGTCGCCGGGGGAGGAGTGGGTGCTGATGCCCTCGCCCGGGGAGAAGCTGAACAGGGTCACGTTGGCGGTGGGCTGTTGCGCCAGGGTGCGGCTGACCACGCGGCCGTCTTCGTAGTCCACGAGTCCGGCGAGGTCCAGGGCCTGGGCGAAGGGAATATTCTTGAACAGTTCGGTCTTCATGGTGATGTCCATTGGTGCCTCCTTGTGTGGCGCCGTGTTGCGGCGCCGGGGTGTGTCGTTGCCTGCCTGGAAGATAGGCACGCGGCGACGGACCCCATTTGAGGCATATCAAAAAACGGCGGAAAAAGTGAGGGGAAAAATGAAAAAGGATGCTTGGCGGGTGCTCCGGGGCGCCTGTCAGGCGTCTTCGTTGAGGACGTCGGCGAGGTAGGCGTCCAGGTCCGGGGTGCCGGAGGGGTTGCGCAGGACGTGTCGCAGCCAGGCTTCGCGTTCGTGGCAGATGACGCGCAGATCCCAGACGCAGGCGATGAGCGGGGTATGGGTCTGTTCCACGAGGGCTGTGGGGTCATTGCTGGGGGCGATGCACACGCGGTGGTTGAGCTCGTTCTCGCCGGACCACCAGTCGGCGAAGACCCAGCAGGCGCCGCGTCCGTCGTGCACGCCGAGGGTGCCGACGCCGTAGCGGTCTGCGGTTTCGGCGGGCTGGGGGAAGAGGCTCGGGGCCAGGGCGCGGGCGGCGTCCAGGGCTTCGGGGCGCGGCAGGTCGCGGCCGTAGGCGATGCCGTAGACTTTCAGGCGCCAGCCGCCGGTGTGCAGCGGCCCGAGGAAGCGGATGGGCCGTGTTTCGCAGGGCTCGGGCAGGGGGAAGGTGTGCATGGCCGGTGCTCTCAGATCCAGTCGGGTTCGACGGTGCGTTCGGAGACGTTGTCGCCGGTGTTCACGGTGCCCACGGGTTCGATCATCATGATCTTGGTCTCGCCCTCGCTGACGGGCATGTGTTCCACGCCGCGCGGCACGGTGATGAATTCGCCGGGTTCCAGGACCACGTCGCGGTCGCGGAATTTGAGGGTCATCCGGCCTTCGACCACGAAGAACAGTTCCTCCTCGTCGGCGTGGGAGTGCCATTCGAACTCCCCCTGGATGCGTCCGAGCTTGATGTGCATATCCCCGACGCGCCCGACGATCTTGGGCGACCACTGCTCGCTGAACAGCGCGAACTTCTCCAGCAGATTGACCTTGTCCATCATGATCTCCTCAACGGTTAAACGGTTCCACCCCGCTCCCCATAGAGCGCATTTTCCAGGAGGGGAGGGGGAGAGGGGTTCGGGGCGAGGGG
>CAYUIN010000564.1:0-2332 GCA_964444695.1 uncultured Desulfocurvus sp. | reverse complement strand
CCCCGGTTGAACTTGATGCGCTCGGTCACGGCCAGGATCTCGACCTCGTCCACCACGGCCTTGAGGCCGGGATGGTCGGTTTCAAGACCGGGATACCTGTCCTTGAGCGAGGCAACCCCTTGTTCGATGTTCTCCAGCATGCCGTTGGCCTGGCGCAGGCTCAGGCTTTCGGACGGCTCCTGAAGCCGGGCGGCATAATTTTCCCATTCGTCCAAGAGGGTCTCCAGACTTTCCATGACCGCCTGCCCCGATTCAGAGTTGTCTCCGGTCGCCCCCGCCGCCTGGGCCGCAAGGATCATGGAGGACACCCCCGCCCCGGGAGGAGGCACGGCACCGGCCTGCACGGGGCTTTCCCCCTCGGCCTTGCCGATCTCCCTGGCGAGCATGTCCCCGAAACCCTTGTCGGCCTCCTCGGCGCGACGGGCCTTCGACTGCTCCTGTTCGATGGCCTTGAGTTGATCAGGATGGATCTTCATCATGCACTCCTATCCTGTGGTTTCCCTCTCCAAAGCAATAAGCCTGCCAAATACATGTTTTGGATAACATGCCGAAATAATTGACAAGCACGAATGAGCCGCAGGAATATTTTGCCCCCGGGCCGCCCCAGGCACGCCGCCGAACCCGGCCGCCGGATGCGCCGCGCCCGGCGCCACGGGCCGCGCCAGGCCCGGAAACTCCACGGAAAAACCCGCGCGGCCCCGGACAATGGGCGATACTACGCAAGAAAAAAATCCTTGTCTAATGGGTGCCCAAGCGCTACACAATAGGTGTAATCCCCCAGCAACGTTCGCTTTTGACGCAGCTGACGCGGGAGGGGACACAACTGCTCATACCGGGAGGACATCATGCCGGAGATCAAGAAGATACTGTGCGCCATCGACTTTTCAGACTCCAGCCGCATCGTGGCTGAATACGCGGCGGACCTGGCCCGCTGCATGGGCGCCGAGGTGACCGTGCTCTACGTCGCCCCGTCCCTCAACCAGTACGTCGGCTTCCACGTCCCGCCGTCGAGCATCGAAAGCTTCGTCGGCAGCATCGTGGACGGCGCGGAACAGACCATGGAGAAGTTCATCGAGGAGAACTTCAAGGACGCCAAGGCCACCGGCAAGGTGACCACCGGATACGCCGCCGAAGAGATCCTCACCGTCGCCGCCGACACCTTCGCCGACATGATCGTCATGGGCACGCACGGGCGCAAGGGCATCGACCGCATCCTCTTCGGCTCCGTGGCCGAAAAGGTCGTCAAGAGCGCCACCATCCCCGTGTTCACCATCCGGCCCCGCTGAACACTCGGCGCAAACAGCCTCCCCAGGGCCGCCCAGGGTCACCACCCCGGGCGGCCCTTCGCATGCCCGCTCCGCCCGCCAAAAAACGGTTGCACTCCACCCGCCATTGGCCGACCATGGCCCCCGCACCACCAGGAGACGCCATGCAGACGCCCCCCAACCAACACCGCATCACCTCGCTGCTCGACCGGCTGGCCCCAAACCCGCCGCAAGTCCTGCTCCTGGAAGGCGGCACCAGCGCCGAACGCGAAGCCCTCGCCCTCTACTGGGCCGCACGGCTCAACTGCATCTGCCCCGATCACGCCTGCGGCAACTGCCGCATCTGTTCCCAGATCGACGACCGCGTGCACCCGGACCTCAAAATCTGCGACGGCTCCGAAGCCAAAATCAAGATCGACGACATCCGCGAACTCAAACCCCTGTTCGCACAGCCGCCTCGCGGCGACGGCAAACGCGTCGTCATCTTCCACGAGGCACAGGAACTCACCGCACAGGCCTCCAACGCCCTGCTCAAATCCCTCGAAGAACCCAGCCGGGGCACCGTCTTCGTCCTGCTCGCACCACAACGCGAATGGCTCCTGCCGACCCTCGTCTCCCGCAGCTGGACACTGACCCTCGCCTGGCCCGCGGAAACCACACCCGACCCCGAAACCGCCGACTGGCTCGACTCCTTCCTGGAATTCCTGCGCTCCGGAAAAGGCTGGTTCAAACGCACCGGCACCAAAGGCGCCGTGGACAAAGACCTCGCCATGCGCCTGATCCTCGCCCTGCAACGCGACATCGCACACACCATCGCCGGAAACACCACCTCCACCCGCGCCCAAAACTTCGCCAAACTCCCCCCGGAACGACTCAAACACCTCGACCTCTCCCTGGCACACGCCCAGGACGCCCTCAACCTCCCCACCCCCGTCAACCCCACCCTCGTCCTCGACTGGCTCGCCACACGAGGGTTTATGGCGGTGCGCGGGCGGTAGGCGGAGGAGAAGAAGAAGAACCGGGAGAGGGGGAGGGAGGGGGAACCCCTTTTTTCCGCTGGAAAAAGG
>CAYUIN010000563.1:0-2335 GCA_964444695.1 uncultured Desulfocurvus sp. | reverse complement strand
ATCCGTAAGACTCGGGGACTCGCCTAACGGCTGAAGGCCCGGAGGCAAACATCCTAACGCCGGCCACGCCGCCGGCCAGTCGCCCAGCCACGCCCAGCCACGCCCTCGGCCCGACCTATGCCCGGCCCGGCGGTTACCTTTGTGCGCTGAGTCCCTGTATGGGCAGGTCGGATTCGTGGAGGAGTTCGGCGAAGACTTTGGGGGTGCCGGGGCCGCCTCGGGTTTCTTCGGTTTTGACGAGCAGTCCGTCCGTGGTGCGGTACCAGTACAGGGAGTGCCAGAACATGCCTTTGAAGCCGGGGACGGTGTAGCGGATGCGGACGGTTTGGGTGGGGGTGCCGTTGACGGAGACGGTTTCGGTGTCTTCGCGGATGGCCTTGAGCAGGACGACTTTTTCTTCTTCGGGTTTGGTGACGTAGAACAGGGTTTCGTGTTGGCCGGAGAGCACGAAGTCGCGCAGGAGCAGGACGGAGCCGTACCAGGGGGCGTCGATGGGGAAGGAGCGGTCCACGGGTTTGTGGTCCAGGGTGCCGGTCAGGCGCAGGGTCTGGTCGTGTCGGCTGATGGTCAGGTCGTCGCCGGTGGCGGGGTTGTGGTATTCTTCGCGGGTGGTGTTCAGGTCGGGGTCGGAGTCGATGCTGCGTTTGATGCCCTGGTTGAAGAGGTCCAGGTGCCAGCCGCCGCCGGGGGTGGTGCAGACGAGGTATTCCTTGGTGGTCTTGGAGTCGCCGCTTGTTTCGGAGTAGACGAGGCGCAGCGAGCCGTTGGTGAAGGCCTGGGCGCCCGTGGCCAGGAGCAGCAGGGCGAGGGGCAGCAGGGGCAGCAGTCGGCGCATGGTCGGTCCTTGTGGTCTGTGGGCTGGTGGGCGAGTGGAGAGGGTTGTCTTGGCGGCGGTGTTTGTCAAGGCGGCGCCTTGTGCCGGGGGGCGCCGGGGGCTGCTGGAGGGTTGTGGCGCAGGCCCGGGAACCGAGAGCGGGCAAGGGCTGATAGCCTGCCGCCCCGGCGCCCGGGCCGCGAAGTGACAATCTGGTTACGACTCCTCGGGCCCGACCCAGGGGGCGAACAGGCGCATGAAGCGGCGGTCGATGTAGTCCTTGATGAAGAAGGCGGGCTTGCCGCCGAAGATGATGCTCCACTTGACGAAGATGCCGGTGCCGTCGCCGAGGTTGAAGACCAGCAGGTACGATCCGCCCGGGTCGAAGGCCTTGAGCGCGCGGCCTTCGAGCTGGGCCTGGAGGTTGTGGATCAGCACCGGGTGCTGGCGCACGGCGTAGACCCCGACCTTGTCCAGCGGCGCCGGGGTGAAGTGGATGCAGTCGCCGCCGCCGAAGATCTCCGGGTGCGCGGTGCTCTGCAAGAATTCGTTTACGGCCAGCCCGCCGTCCGGCCCCGTGGGCAGCCCCGAGGCCGCGAACAGCTCCGGCGGCCGCACGCCCAGCGCCAGGAAGATCACGTCCGCCGGGAACCGCTCGCCCGACTCCATGACCACCTCCCCGGCCTCGGCACGGCGCACGTAGCCGTTCTCCAAAACCTCGATGCCCCGCCGCCGGAACGAGGCCACAGCCATCTCCCGCGCCTTGGGCCTGAGCGCCTTCAAGAACGACCGGCCCGCAAAGACCTGCACCCGGGGTACCCGGCCGCCATGCTCCGCCGCATGCCGCGCGCCCAGCCCCGCCACGTTGCCCGCCACCTCCAGCGCCGCCGCGCCGCCGCCCACAACGGCCACACGCACCTCGCCCCGACGCAGCAACTCCTTGATCCGCTCCCGGCCATGCCACAAATTCTGGATCGGCTTCACCGTGTACACGTCGCCCACCGACTCCGGAGACTCCGTAGGCCGCGGAATCACACTGCCCGCATTGAACGACACCACGTCGTATCCAAGCTCCTCGCCCGACTCCAACCGGAGCACCCGCGCCGACGCGTCCACACCCGCGACCCGGTCGCGCACATACCGGCCGCCACCAGCCTCCACCATGTTCCGCACGGGAAACATGATGTCCTGCGGCGTGTACGACTCGCCCAAAACCCCCGGACCCATGCCCGAATAATAATGCTGCGGCGTCGGGTTCACCAACACCACCTCATGACCCGCCTTCACGATTCCGCCTACCCCGAACAAGACACCGGCATGCGCATGACCGCCGCCAACCAAGACCAATCGACCCATCTCATGACCTCCAAAGTCCTCAGCCCTAATCCTACCAAAAACGAGCAATCCAAGGGCTCCCATGATCCCCGTTATGCCACGACCCACAGACCGTGGCAACGCCGAGAACGGCCGCGCGGGGGGGGCGTGCGCGGGTGAGGAGAGGTGGGTGAGGAGAGGTGGGTG
>CAYUIN010000562.1:0-2342 GCA_964444695.1 uncultured Desulfocurvus sp. | reverse complement strand
GGGCAAGGGCGAGTACCTGGCCGTGCGCAAGATGACCGGCGGGGCCAGGACCGCCGACCTGCTGCCCGCCGTGTGCGAGGCCGCCGTGTCCGGCCTGCAGTTCCCCAAGAAAATGCGCTGGGGCGCGCGGGACTTCGGCTTCGGCCGCCCCATCCAGTGGCTGCTGGCCCTGTTCGGCACGGAGGTCATTCCCTTCAGCCTGGGCGGCGTGGCCTCCGGCAACACCACGCGCGGCCACCGCGTGCACGGCCCCGGGCCCTTCGAGGTCTCCGAGGCCTCCAAGTATTTCGGCGTGATCCGCGACGCGGGCCGCGTGGTCCTGGACCCGGCCGAGCGCCGGACCATGATCCGCGAGGCGGCCGACGCCCTGGCCCGCGAGGCCGGGGGCAAGGTCGTCTGGAAGGAAAGCCTGCTGGACGAGGTGGTGGGCCTGGTGGAGACCCCGGTGGTCATCCTGGGCGACATCGACCCGTCCTTCCTGGAAGTCCCCCGCGAGGTGCTGCTGACCAGCATGGAAAGCCACCAGAAGAGCTTCGGCGTGGAAGGCCCGGACGGCGCGCTGCTGCCGCATTTCGTGCCGACCCTGAACATGGAGCCCAAGGAGCACGCCCTGGTCAAGAAGGGCTGGGAGCGCGTGCTGCGCGCCCGCCTGGAAGACGCGCGCTTCTTCTGGAAGGCCGACCTCGAGGCCGGGTTCGACGACTGGCTGGCCAAGCTGGACAAGGTCATCTTCCTGGCCGCCCTGGGCACCGTGGGCGAAAAGACCCGCCGCCTGGAGACCACCTGCGCCGAACTGGCCGCCCTCACGGACCCGGCCATCGAGGCCGACGCCGCCCGCGCCGGCCGCCTGTCCAAGGCCGACCTCGTGTCCGAAATGGTCTACGAATTCGACGAGTTGCAGGGCATCATGGGCGGCATCTACGCCCGTAAGCGCGCAGAGTCCGCCGCCGTGGCAGACGCCCTGTACGAACAGTACCTCCCGGCCGGGCCCGGCAGCCCCGTGCCCCAGTCCGCCGTCGGCGCCATCCTCTCGCTGTGCGACAAGGCCGACACCCTGGCGGGCTGCTTCGGGCTGGACATGGTGCCCACCGGCGCCAACGACCCGTACGCCCTGCGCCGCGCGGCCCTGGGCATCATCCGCATCGTGCTGCACCACGGCCTGCGCACCTCCCTGGACGACCTGCTGGTGCGCGCCCGCCGGGCCTACGCCGACGGCATCGCCTGGAAGCTCGAAGCCGAAGAGGCCCACGCCCGCCTGCTGGACTTCTTCGCCGGACGCCTGAAGGCCTACTTCACCTCCCGGGGCAACGAGACCCTGGTGGTGGAAGCCGCCCTGGGCGCGGGACTGGACGACCTCTGGGCCCTGTCCGCCCGCGTGGACGCCCTGAGCGAGTTCGCCCGCGAGGAAGACTTCGCCCAGGCCGTGCTGACCTTCAAACGCGCCGCGAACATCATCGTCAAACAGGCCGCCGCCATGGAACTGACCGGCGACTACGACAAGGCCCTGCTGGTGGAAGCGCCGGAACAGGCCCTCGCCGCCCGCCTGGAAGAGATCGCCCCCACCTGGGACCGCCTCTGGGCCAAGGACGATTTCGCCAGCCTGCTCGGCCTGTTGCGCGAGCTGCGCCCGGACGTGGACGCCTTCTTCGACGGCGTGATGGTCATGTGCGAGGACAAGAAAATTTCCGCCAACCGCCTGAATTTGCTCAAGGCTTTGGTGGACAAGCTGGGTCGCCTGGCGGATTTCTCGGCGCTGCAGGTGTAGCGCGGCGGGGCGCGCTCCCGGCTCCGGCCGGGCGGGCGTCGCGTACTTTGTGTTCTTTGGTCCCGAAACGCTTGACAAGGACGGCAAGGGAGTATAATCAACCGGCTCCCAACCGCTGCAAGCGACAATTTTCAATTCGCGATATGGTTTTCAGGAGGAATGAATCTTGGCTAATCACAAGTCCGCTCTCAAGAGGCACCGTCAGAGCCTGAAGCGCCGCGACCGCAACCGCGCCGTCAAGACCCGCATCAAGAACGTGGTCAAGGCCGTGCGTCTGGCCGTGGAGGCCAAGGACAAGGATCAGGCTCAGGCCGCCCTGGCCCAGGCCACCGCTGTCCTGGACAAGGCCGCGACCAAGAAGGTGGTGCACTGGCGCACCGCCGCCCGCAAGGTGTCCCGCCTCAGCCAGGCCGTCAACAAGATCGCCTAGCCCCCGGCCGGATTTCCGCCGACACCCCCAGCCCGCCCCGCGCAAGCGTGGCGGGCTTTTTCCGTGGCCCGCGTGGCGGCGGAGCGGGGCGAGGGGAGGGCTGTGGCGGGCCGGGTGCCTGGCGTGAGGATGTTTGCCTCCGGCGGC
>CAYUIN010000561.1:0-2351 GCA_964444695.1 uncultured Desulfocurvus sp. | reverse complement strand
GGAGCGCGCCCTATTGGGCCTTGGGGCCGACGTCGGTGAGGCGGGCGAGGTAGTCCTGGACTTCGGGGGTGTTTTTCCAGTCGCCGTAGCCTTTTTGCCATGCGGGGAAGGGCATGTATTCTTCGTCGAGTTGGTTTTCGTGGCCCTGCATCCAGAGGCCGAAGAGGTACATCTCGAGTTTGAGTTCCTTGCTGTCCCAGACTTCGGTGACGGTGCCCGCCGGGTATTTGGTGCCGTCGTAGACGGTGGCCACGTGGGCGCAGGTGGCGGTGCAGGACTTCTGGTAGTCCACGAGGTCGCCCTGGTAGGTGCTGGCGAGGTCGTGAAGGTGGGGGTGTTTCTGCTTCAATTCATCCAGGATTTCCTGGGGGATTTCGATGCGCACGGCCTCGCCTTCCTCTCCGGTGACGAAGTAGAAGCGCAGCCAGTTTTCGAACTGCATCACCTCGGCCACGTCGGCCACGGCGTTCTGCAGGGTGATTTGGGTGGTATTCATGCGGGGTCTCCTGTGGTCTTGGGGTGCCAAGAAGTAGGCTGCCGGAGCGCCTGAGTCAAGCCCCGGGGCGGGAGACCGCGGATCAGCGGGCGTTTTCGATGCGGCGGTTGAATTCCGCCAGCAGGGCGGCCTGGTCCATGGCGGCGAAGGTGCAGTCGATGCGCAGGGCGCGGGTGCCGGGCACGCGGGGGAAGGGCCGGGCCAGGGCCGGGTCCACGGAGGCGGGCAGGCGGTCGTCGTGGATCAGCAGCACCAGGGAGTCGGAGCGGACCATGGTGTGCGTGGCGGCCTTTTCGCAGGAGTGTGCGGCGGACCAGGGAATGGTGACGGGCGACTTGAATCCGTTCAGGGTCACGCCGTCGGCGGTGAGTTCCATGCAGTTGCCGCCCTGGCGGGCGAGGTCGCGCAGGCGGGAGGCGCGCAGCAGGATCAGGCCTCCGGCGGCGACCACGACCCAGCCTGCCTCGCCCCATTCGCCCAGGCGCAGGGAGACCACGAGCAGCAGGGTCAGGGTCACGGCGTAGACGGCCAGGCGGAAGGCGACGGCCTTGGTGTTCCAGGGCACGACGAGGGTCTGTTCAGGCATCGGGTCCTTCGGGCGCGAGGCCCAGTCGTCTCAGGTCGTCCAGGTCGGAGGCGGCGTCCTCGCCCCTGGTGGTCAGGTAGTCGCCGATCATCAGCCCGGAGGCGCCGCAGGTCAGCAGTTCGGCCTTGCGCGGGCCGAACACGGCGGGCCTGCCGCCGCAGATGCGGATGTGTTTTTCCGGCAGCAGCAGGCGCAGCAGGGCCACGGTCTTCAGGGCCTCTTCGGGGCGCATGACGGGGCGGGCCCCGGCGCGGGTGCCGGGGATGGGGGTCAGGAAGTTCACGGGCACGGAGTGCACGCCCAGCGCGCGCAGTTCCAGGGCCAGTTCCACGCGGTGGTCCCAGGTCTCGCCGAGGCCGAACAGGCCGCCGCAGCAGACGGTCAGTCCGGCGGCGAGGGCGGCGCGCACGGTGGCGACGTCCTCGTCGTAGTCGTGCGTGGTGCAGATCTGGGGGAAGAAGCTGCGGGCGGTTTCCAGGTTGTGGTGGTAGGCGTCCAGCCCGGCGGCGCGCAGCATGCGCAGGCGCTCTGCGGAGAGGATGCCCACGGAGGCGTCGGCGCGCATGCCCAGGGCGCGGATGCCCCGGATGGCCTGGACGAGCCCGTCGAAGTCGCGTCCGGCCAGGGCCTTGCCGCTGGTGACCACGGAGAACCGCGAGGCCCCGGCGGCCTGCATGCGCGCGGCGGCGTCGAGGATGGCCTCGGCGCCGATGAAGGGATATTCGCCGCAGTCGGTGTCGTGGTGTGCGGACTGGGCGCAGAAGGCGCAGTCTTCGGAGCAGGAGCCGGACTTGGCGTTGACGATGGAGCACAGCCCGACGACGCCGGGGTAGGCCTGTTCCTTGACGCGGTGCGCGGCGTCCAGCAGGGCCCGGGCGGCGTCGCCTTCGGCCCGGGCCACGGCGCGGCCCAATTCATAGGCCCCGGCCTCGTCCAGGGGTTCGCCCGCCAGCACGCGCGCGGCGAGGTCCTCGAAATATCTCACGTCCGGTCCTTCCAGTTCCACCATTTGAGTTTTTCCGGGTCCCGGGGCCCGCCCTCGGTCTCGGCGAAGTACACGGCGCAGCGAAACACGTACAGCACGCAGCGGTCCACGTGCCCTCCGACCTGCGCCATGAACCGCTCGTACATCTCCTGCGGGTCCTGCCCGCGCAGTTCGTCCACGCGGCGGTACCCGAGCCCCAGCAGATCCCCGGCCAGGCTCTTGCCGACTCCGGGAATCCGCCGCAGATCCTTCAGCGCGCCCTGTGTATCCATGCCCCACCTCAT
>CAYUIN010000560.1:0-2353 GCA_964444695.1 uncultured Desulfocurvus sp. | reverse complement strand
TGCGCCGCCTCGCTGCGGATGCGGAACATCGCCCCGTACTTGTTGGTGCGCGGCCGCAGATGCGCGATGGAGCGCAGGAACTCGTCGCTGTGGCGCTTCTTCTGCAACGGATACGTCTCCTGGTCGGCCTCGCCCACGAGGGAGAGCGCCGTGGCCCGCAGCTCCCACTTCTGACCCTTGCCCGGAGACTCCACCAGATCGCCGTCCACGGACACGGCCGCGCCCGTACCGATGCGCGCCATGTCCTCCCAGCCGGGAATCCCCTCGTCCACCACGGCCTGCAGGTTGGCCAGGCAGGAACCGTCGTTCAGCTCCAGGAAGGCGAAGCCCTTGCCGTCGCGCTTGGTGCGCACCCAGCCGCCCACGCGGACGCCCTGGGCCGGACCTTCGGCGGACAGCGCCGCCCGTACCTTGATGCGATCCATAATTCCTTACTCCCTCACTCCTTGGTCTCGACCCGCACATCCGCCACCCGGCCCCCGCAGGCCCGCTCCAGCTGACCCGGGGTCAGGCTGAACAGGGCGTGCGGCGTCCCGGCGGCGGCCCACACAACATCATACTGCAACAGATCCTCATCCAAAAAGGCCACCGGCTCCTGGGCATGCCCCAACGGAGGTACCCCGCCGATGACGTAGCCCGTCTTCTCGCGCACGAAATCCGCATCGGCCCGGCCCAGCGGCCCGCCCAACAGGGCCTCCACCTTGGCCTGATCCACCCGGTTCGCGCCGCTGGTGACCACCAGCACGTGCCGCCCGCTCCCGGGCGCCCGGAACACGATGGACTTGGCGATCTGCGCCACGTCGCACCCCACGGCCTCGGCCGCCTGCGCCGCCGTGCGCGTCGCCGCGTCCATCTCCACCACGTGCAGCGCCAGGCCGCACAGCTCCAGCGCGCGCTGTACCCGCGCCGCGCTGGCGCTCAGGGTCCCATCCCCGGCCATGGCCGTCCTCCCGGCTGCCCCGCATACTTGACGCGAAGCGGCATCTAGGCAAAGTATCCAATTCCGCGCGGCGCGCGCCGTTCGCCCGCCGCCGGTCAGGCTGTATCCGATTTTCAGGCGGACCGCCACCAACCCGGCAAACACCCGCCGGACAGGGCCCACAGGCCCCGCGCCGCGCCGCCAGCCACGCCCCGCATCCGGGGCCCCCGAACACAGGGAGCATACACGTCATGGGCTTTTTCTCGAAACTGAAATTCTGGTCCAAAAAGGACGAGGCCGCTCCGGCCCAGGCCCCCGAGGCACACGCCCCCGAGGCCCCGGCCGCCGCCGCCGCGCCCGATGCCGCCGCCCAGGCCACGCCCACCGAAACCCCGCTGCGCGCCGAACAGCCCTGGCAAAAGGAGCTGACCCTGGCGCTTCGCGCCGCCGAGCCGCGCCTGTCCCAATGGCTGACCCTGACCCTCACCGGCATCGAAACCAAATGCCCCGAACTGTGGGAACGCCTGGAATTCCTGTTCCAGGCCCTGGGCGCCCCCCAGGCCGAAGCCCGCGAATTCATCGACCGCTTCTCCGACTGGCTGGAGATGATGGAATACGAGCGCGTCGCACAGTTCCGCTCCGAACTCCAATACCGCCTGGCCCTGGCCCTGGACCTCGAAGACGAAGAGGACGAACGCTCCCGGCTGCTGCTCAAACTCTCCGAAGGCCTGGAAAAGACCAAGGACAAGATCACCCGCCAGATCGACGGGCTGCTCTCCACCCACAAGGCCATGGACGACGAATTCTGGGAGGAACTCGAAGAGATCCTGATCATGGCCGACGTCGGCTACGAGGCCGCCCGAATGCTCGCCGGCAACCTCCAGGACCGCGCCCGCAAGGCCGAAACCACCGACCCCGCCGCCTTCAAGGGCTTCCTGGCCGAAGAACTGGCCGCCATCTTCAAGACCGAACGCCGCATCAGCGCCGTGAACCCGCCCGAAGTCGTGCTGATGATCGGCGTCAACGGCGTGGGCAAGACCACCACCATCGCCAAACTCGCCCACCGCGCCCAGATGCAGGGCAAAAAGGTCCTCATCGCCGCCGGAGACACCTTCCGCGCCGCCGCCATGCAGCAGCTCAAGGTCTGGGCAGACCGCACCGGCTCCGGCTTCTACGGCAAGGGCGAAGGCGCCGACCCCGCCGCCGTGGCCTACGAGGCCATGGATATGGCCGTGCAGGGCGGCTACGACATCCTCTTCGTGGATACCGCCGGACGCCTGCACACCAAGGTCAACCTCATGGAAGAGCTGAAGAAGATCAAAAACGTCCTGGGCAAGAAACACCCCGGCGCGCCCCACCGCACCGTCCTCGTGGTGGACGCCACCACCGGGCAGAACGCCCTGTCCCAGACCAAACTCTTCTCCGAGGCCGAAA
>CAYUIN010000559.1:0-2354 GCA_964444695.1 uncultured Desulfocurvus sp. | reverse complement strand
CCTGCTCGACGATGGGCTCGCCTTCCTCGACCACCAGGACCTTGTCCAGGCCCTTGAGGAAATTGGCGATCTTCTTCAGCGGCAGGGGGTGGGTCATGCCCAGGTCCAGGACCTTGACCGCGCCCTTGAAGGGCTTTTCATCCATGACGTCGGCCACGTAGGCCCGGGCCATGCCCGAGGCCACGACGCCCACGGTGCCCTTGCCCCGGACCTTGTTCCAGGGCGACTTTTCGCTGACCTCGGCGATGGCCGCGAGGTTTTTCAGCAGCTCGCCGTGGCGCGCGCGGGCCACGGCCGGGACGGGCACGAAGCGGCGCGGGTTCTTCTCGAACTCGGGGCCGTTGTGCGGGCCGGGCAGCGGGCCGAACTCCACGGGGCCGCGCACGTGGGCCACGCGGGTCGTGGTGCGCAGCATCACCGGCTGCTGGAAGGTGCGCGACACGTCGAAGGCGTCGCGGACCATGTCCTTGGCCTCCTGGGCGCTCGACGGCTCGAACACCGGCAGCCCGCCCAGGCGGGCGTAGTAGCGGTTGTCCTGCTCGTTCTGGCTGGAATGGCAGCCCGGGTCGTCGGCGGAGAGCAGCACCAGGCCGCCCGGCGTGCCGATGTAGGCCAGGGTCATCAGCGGGTCGGCGGCGACGTTGACGCCGACGTGCTTCATGGTCACCAGCGTGGACGCGCCCGCCAGGGCGGCGCCGCCGCCCACTTCGAGGGCGACCTTCTCGTTACAGGAGTATTCGAAGGTGAAGTCGCCTTCGGGAGAGAGCTTGAAGAAGGTGTCCGGCACTTCGGAAGAGGGGGTGCCGGGGTAGCAGCTGACGAACGCCACCCCCGCTTCCAGGGCGCCGCGCACGATGGCTTCGTTGCCCAGAAGCAGTTGCGTGGTGCCGCCATTCTTGTCCAGCAGCGGATGAGCCATGTCGTGTCTCCGTGGTCGTATGAGGCTTGTGGGCCGGAGGCGGTCAGCCGTCCAGACGGGCCCGCAGTTGCTTGATCTTGGCCGTGATGAAGGAATCGCTGGAGCCCTGGTTCTCGGCCAGCAGGGACTCCCAGGCCGACACGGCGGCCGCGAGGTCGCCCTGGGCCTCGGCCTCGTAGGCCAGGCGTTCGTACAGCAGCAGGGTGTAGGCCTTGGGGGCGTCGGCGGTCATGCCCTGGAGCACGGCCAGGGCCTCGGCGTGCTTGCCCGCGCGGGACAGCTCGGCGGCCTTGCCCAGCTGGGCCACGGTGCCCAGGTCCCCGCTCGTCAGGCCGGACCACACGGCGGCGGCGCGGTCGTGCTCGCCGGCGGCGGACAGGGCCGAGGCCAGCTCCAGCTGCACGGCAGTGCGCAGGGCGTCGGGGGCGTTCCCGGCGAAGGTTTCCAGCTTGGCGGCGCGGGCGGAGGCGTCCGCCTCGGCCAGGATGTCGGTCAGGGCCGCGCGCTGTTCGGCCATGCGCGAGGACTGCACGGCGTCGTACACGGCCACGGCGCCCACTGCGATGAGCAGCGCGGCGACCACGCCCACGATGAGTTTGATGTGGGCCACGATCCAGGAAAGCATCGGGTGCAGGGACTCTTCGACCTCGGCGCCCAGGCCGCCCAGGGTGCCGCCCGCAGCGGCAGCGACGTTATTCTCCGTCATTTGGGGCTGATCCTCCACAATGGACATGTTGACTTCGGGCCGTGTTTCGGCAACAAAAAACGCGCCCCCCAAAGGGGCATCCCTCATGTAGCCGTGCTTTACAGAAATGTCAAAAGAACTTTTGCCCCCGGAATGACTGGCGCGGGGGTGATCATTTCTGTTAAACCCCCAGGAGCGCAAGAACGCGCGAAGCCCCGCCCCGCCAGGCCTCGCAGGCCTCGGCGACGGGCCGCCGCATTCCCTCGCGGCGGCGCGCGGGCAGACAACGGGAGAGACGAACGTGGACATTCAGACCCGGATGCTGGACCTGGGCAAGCGGGCCAAGGCCGCCGCGCGGATCATGGCCGCCGCCCCCGGCGTGGACAAGGACGCCGCCCTCATCGCCCTGGCCGAATTGCTGGAGGCCGAACGCGGGGCCATCGCCGCCGCCAACGCCAAGGACCTTGCCGCCGCCGAAGCCGCCGGGATGGACGCCCCGCGCCTGGACCGCCTGCGCCTCACGGACAAGGTCGTGGACGCCATGGCCCAGGCCTGCCGCGACGTGGCGGGCCAGTCCGACCCCGTGGGCGGGGTGGACACCATGTGGCGCCGTCCCAACGGCCTGCTCGTGGGCCGGATGCGCATCCCTCTGGGCGTGGTGGCCATGATCTTCGAGTCCCGGCCCAACGTCACCGTGGACTCGGCCATCCTCTGCCTCAAGGCGGGCAACGCCGTGATCCTGCGCGGCGG
>CAYUIN010000558.1:0-2374 GCA_964444695.1 uncultured Desulfocurvus sp. | reverse complement strand
GCTTGCCCAGGCCCCACTGCCCGGCCAGGGCCGCGGGGCCTGGGCAAGCTCATCGTGTTCTACGACTCCAACAAGATCCAGTTGGCCGGGCCCACCAGCCGCTGCGACTGCACGGACTACCCCAAGGTCTTCGAGGGCCTGTGCTGGCAGGTCCTGGAGATCGACGGCCACGACCACGAAGCCATCCGCGCCGCCGTGAAGACCGCCCAGGCCGAGACCTCCCGGCCCACGCTGATCATCGGCCACACGACCATCGCCAAGGGCACCGCGTCCCTGGAAGGCGACTACAACACCCACGGCGCCCCGCTCTCCCCCGAGGAGATCGCCGCCTCCAAGACCAAGATGGGCCTGGACCCCGAACAGGACTTCCAGGTCCCCGAAGACGTGCTGACCCATTTCCGCTCGCGCTTCGGGCACCTCAGCGCCGAGTCCGGCAAGTGGCGCCGCAAGCTGGCCACCCGCCTGGACGAGGACGCCGAGTTCGCCGCCCTGTACGAGGCCGCCACCGGCAAGCGCCGCTCCCTGCGCCTGAACTGGCCGTCCTTCGAGGCCGGGGCCTCCGTGGCCACCCGCAAGGCCTGGGGCGCCTGCCTGAACGAGATCATGCACCAGCTGCCGCTGCTCGTGGGCGGCTCGGCGGACCTCGACCCCTCCAACCAGACCGTGAAGTTCCGCGAGACCGTGGGCGTCTTCGGGCCGCAGAATCCGGGGGGCCGCAACCTGTCCTTCGGCGTGCGCGAGTTCCCCATGGGCGCGATCCTCAACGGCATGGCCCTGCACGGCGGGCTGATCCCCTTCGGCGCCACCTTCCTGACCTTCTCGGACTACGAGCGCAACGCGCTGCGCATGTCCGCCCTGCAGAAGCTGCCCGTGCTGCACGTCTTCACCCACGACTCGTTCTACGTGGGCGAGGACGGCCCCACGCACCAGCCCATCGAGCACGTCAGCTCGCTCAGGCTCATTCCGAACATGCTGGTGCTGCGCCCGGCCGACGCCATCGAGACCAAGGCCTGCCTGAACATCGCCCTGACCCAGGACGAGCGGCCCTCGTGCCTGATGCTCACCCGCCAGGGCCTGCCGGTCATCGACCCGGCGGCGCATCCCTCGGTGGTGGACGGCCCGGCCAAGGGAGGCTATGTTCTGGCCGATTGCCAGGGCGAGCCCGAGGTCGTGTTCCTGGCCTCCGGCTCGGAGGTCTCCCTGGCGCTGAAGGCCGCCGCCCTGCTGGACGGCCTGCGCTGCCGGGTGGTCAGCCTGCCCAGCTTCGAGTTGTTCGACGAGCAGGACGCGGCCTACCGCGCCGAGGTCATCCCCGCCGCCGGGCTCAAGGTCGCCCTGGAGGCGGGCCGCCCGGACCTGTGGTACAAGTACGCGGGCCTGGACGGGCTGGTGCACGGCATGACCGGCTTCGGCGCCTCGGCCCCGGCCAAGGTCCTGGAGCAGGAATACGGATTTACACCCGAGGCCGTGGCCGCCATGGTCCGCGAGCGCCTCGGACAGAACTAGATCACGCCGCACAAGGCAAAGGAGTCCCCTGTGGAAGCCCCTGAAAGAAACCTCGCACTCGACCTGGTCCGCGTGACCGAAGCCGCCGCGCTGGCCTGCGGCCGCTGGCTCGGCCGCGGCAACAAGGACGCCGGCGACCAGGCCGCCGTGGACGCCATGCGCCTGTCCTTCAACGCCCTGGACATCAAGGGCCGCGTCGTCATCGGCGAAGGCGAGAAGGACCAGGCCCCGATGCTCTACAACGGCGAGACCCTGGGCACGGGCTCCGGCCCGGCCGTGGACGTCGCCGTGGACCCGGTGGAAGGCACGAACCTCCTGGCCTTCGGCCGCCCCAACGCCATCTCCGTGGTCGGCGTGGCGCCCGCCGGGACCATGTACGACCCCGGGCCCAGCTTCTACATGCAAAAACTCGTCGTGCCCGCCGAGGCCAAGGACGTGGTGCACCTGGACGCTCCGGTCAAGGAGAACCTGGTGCGCATCGCCAAGGCCCTGGACAAGGACGTGGACGACCTGGTGGTCTTCGTCTTGGACAAGCCGCGCCACAAGCAGCTGATCCAGGAGATCCGCGAGGCCGGGGCGCGCATCGAGCTGCACACCGACGGCGACGTGGCCGGTTCGCTGATGGCCATCGACCCGCGCTCCAAGGTGGACGTGATGATGGGCACCGGCGGCACCCCCGAGGGCGTGCTCTCGGCCTGCGCCATCCGCTCCATGGGCGGCGAGATCCTGGCCCGCCTGGACCCGCGCTCCAAGGCCGAGGAAAACGCCCTCATCGACGCCGGGCGCGACCTGCGCGAAATCCTCAACGTCCGCACCCTGGTCAAGACCGACGACGTGTACTTCGCGGCCACGGGCATCTCCGGCGGCA
>CAYUIN010000557.1:0-2375 GCA_964444695.1 uncultured Desulfocurvus sp. | reverse complement strand
CCCTGGAGGTACGCCCGTGAGCCCCGCCGCGAGAATGGATTGGCACAACCTGCTGAGCGACCAGCGTCACACAAGGGCCCGGCCCGAGCCCCCCGCGCCGGTCGCCGCCCCCGCGCCGGTCGCCGCCCCCAGGCCGGTCGATCCCCGCAGCCCGTTCCAGCGCGACTACGACCGCATCGTCTTCTCCGGCCATTTCCGCAGGCTGGGCCGCAAGACCCAGGTCCACCCCCTGAACGAGAACGACAACATCCATTCACGGCTCTCGCACAGCCTGGAGACGGCCAGCGTGGGCCGCAGCCTGGGCCAGTCCGTCGGGCGCCTGCTGGTCGAGCGCGGGGAGATGCCCCCGGGCAGGGACGCCGAACAGGTGGGCCAGGTGGTGCAGACCGCCTGCCTGGCGCACGACATCGGCAACCCGCCCTTCGGCCACAGCGGCGAAGAGGCCATCAAGGCCTGGTTCCGGGGCTGGACCAAGGACGACGGCCGCCCCCGCGACGACCTGAGCCCCGAGCAGCTGCGCGACCTGCAATGCTTCGACGGCAACGCCATGGCCCTGCGCATCCTGACCCGCACCGGGTTCGACGGGGCGGACGGCGGCATCCGCCCGACCCTGGCCGTGCTCGGGGCGCTGATGAAATATCCGCTGACCTCCGGGCACACCACCAAGGACAAGTTCAGCTGCCTGCAATCCGAGGCCGACGTGCTGGAAAGCGTGGCCGCGCGCCTGGGTCTGCCCGGCGGGCCGGGTCGCTATGCCCGCCACCCGCTGGCCTACCTGGTGGAGGCCGCCGACGACGTCTGCTACCGGATCATCGACCTGGAAGACGCCACGGACGTGGGCATCCTGGCCGAGGAATACATCCTGGACCGCTTCCTGGAACCCCTGCGCGAGGTGGGCCGGGACCTGGAGGAGACCCGCTCCCGCAACGTCCGGGACCGCAACGGGCTGCTGCGGGCGCTGATCATCGGCTACGCGCAGGGCGCGTGCTTCGAGGCCTTCGCCGAGCATTACGACGAGATTATGGACGGCAGCTTCGCCCAGCCGCTCATCGAGGCCTCGCCCAACCCCGTCTGCCGGGCGCTGGTGCGGGTCTACAACGAAGACGCCTCGCCCCGGATCTTCCATTCGCGGCGCAAGGTGGAACTGGAGATCGGTGCCCAGCGCTCCCTGGCGCTGCTGCTGGACACCTTCATCCCCCAGGCCCTGGCCTACGCCCGGGGCGAGGAGCGGGGCATCCCCCGGCAGATCGCCACGCTGCTCGGCACCCGGCGCTTCGAGGGCCTGGACCGCGACGACCCGGCCCTGGGCTACCATGTGGCGCTGCTGGTGCTGGACTACCTGGCGGGCATGACCGACCAATACGCGACCAGGATGTGCCGCAAGTTCAGCGGCTTGGGCGAGTAGGGCGGCGCCGGGCGCGTCCTTTCTGGATTCGGGTCCGGATGCGGGCCCGGGCCCGGGGCGGCCCCGTCTCCCGGCGGTTGTGGCCCCGGCGCGGCTGGCGTATCGTGGCCGCATGAACGCTGCGCCAGTGACCATCGATCCCGCCCTGTGCACCGGCTGCGGCCTGTGCGTGGAGTTGTGCCCCAGCGAAATCCTCGTCCTGGACGGCGGGGCCGCGCGCCCGGACGCGCCGTCCTGCATGGGCTGCGGGCATTGCGCCGCCGCCTGTCCGGCCGGGGCCGTGGTCGCCGTGGCCGGGCACGACCCCGAGGCCGCGCGCTTCGCCAGCTTCGAAACCGGCGGGGACTGGCTGCCCCACGGCGGCGCCGACCCCGGCGAGCTGGTGCGGCTGATGCGCTCGCGCCGCTCCTGCCGCCGCTTCCTGCCGGACCCCGTGCCCCGCGCGCTGCTCGCGGACCTGGCCAAGGTCGGGGCCTGCGCGCCCTCGGGCACCAACAGCCAGCGCTGGACCTTCACCATCCTGCCCGACCGCGCCGCCGTGGTGCGCGCCGGTGAGGCCGTGGGCGACTTCTTCCGCCGCCTGAACCGCATGGCCGCCAATCCGCTGCTCCGCCGGGGCCTGGCCCTGCTGGGCCGCCGCGAACTGGCGGACTACCACGCCCGGCACTACGCCGGCGTGGCCGAGGCCCTGCGCCGCAACGACGAGCGCGGCGAGGACCTGCTGTTCCACGGCGCCCCGGCGGCCCTGGCCGTGGGCTCGGCCCCGGGCGCCAGCTGCCCGGGGGAGGACGCGCTGCTGGCCACCCAGAACATCCTGCTGGCGGCCCACGCCCTGGGCCTGGGCAGCTGCCTCATCGGCTACGTGGTGGACGCCGGGCGGCGCGACGCCCGCGTGCTGCGCGCCCTGGGCCTGCCTCCCGGCGAGGCGCTGCACGCCGTCGTCGCCCTGGGCCGCCCGGCGCGGGGCTGG
>CAYUIN010000556.1:0-2385 GCA_964444695.1 uncultured Desulfocurvus sp. | reverse complement strand
GCAGGCCGCCCATTTCGGGATTCTTAAGGGCGAAAGCCCTTAAGCCGCCGGAGGCCGACGCCTCACGCCAGCCACCCGGTCCGCCATTCCCCTTAACGCCGACCACCCGGCCCGCCAGTCCCTCACCCCTCCCCTTGGCCCCGAAGCGCCTACTCCGCCTTGGGCGGGCGTTTGTGGGCAGGGGCGATCATCACGAAGCGGTGTTTGGCTTCGGCGAGCAGGGCCTGGACGGCCTGGGCCTCGTCGTCCTGGAAGCTGGCGCGCAGTTCTGCGCAGTAGCGGTCCAGGAGTTCGCGCACGTCGGCCAGCCCGTCCTTGTCGATGGGCAGGATTTCGACGTCCGCGCCCGAGGCCAGGCGGCGGGTGAGGCTGGCGCGGGAGAAGCCGAATTCCGGGTACAGGCACTGGTAGACGATGCCGCCGGTCATCCCGGAGCAGATCCACGGCCCGGGGTCGCCCAGGACCACGACGCGGCCGCCGGTCATGTATTCGAAGGCGAAGCCCTTGAGCTGGGCGCGGGTGGCGATGTTGCCCAGTTCGTCGTGCACGGGCCCGGTGAGCCGCGCGCCGAACACGGCGTCCGCGCCGGAGAGGCGGATGCAGGCCCGGGAGTCGGCGTAGTTCTGGACCATCAGCGTGCCGCCGATGGCGCCGTAGGCGAAGCTCTTGCCGGTGGAGCCGTCCACGCGCCGTCCCATGAGGTTGGCGCCCTTGAACACGCCGCAGGCGCCGCCGAAGCTGCCCTTGGCCGTGCCGTCCTGGGCGCCGCCGTCCACCATCAGCTCGATGCCGGGGATGTTGAAGGCGCACAGGCCGTTGCCGGGCACGGAGGCGTCCAGGCGCAGGCGGGCGCGGTGTTCGCCGCCGGTGCCGTAGGTCCGGGCCATGGCCCCTGCCAGGTAGGTGCCCATGGCGCGGTCCACGCTGCGCACGTACTGGTCGGTGTAGCTGACCTCGCGCACGGTCTCGCCCGCGAGGCCGGTGACGGCGATTTCGGAAACGAGTTTGGTGAGGTAGTTGAGCGGCTTGCGCACCACGCGCCGGGCTCCGGCGGGAGCTGCGGAGCCGTCCATGGCCGGTCCCAGGAGCAGCTGGGCGGCGTCCACGGCGTCGGTGTGGGCGATCTGGGTCAGCAGGTCGGTGCGGCCCACGACGTCGCGCAGGCGGGTCACGCCCAGGTCCGCGAGGATGGAGCGCATCTCCTCGCCGATGCAGGTCAGCAGGCGGGCCAGGTTGTCCGTCTCCTCGGCCACGCTCAGGGGCTTGAAGCCCTTCACGCCGCGCTTTTCGGCGTCGGCCTTGGAGCGCAGCTGGGTGGAGATGCCGCGCGGGCAGGTGTCCAGGTGGCAGCGGCGGCAGCTGATGCAGCCCACGCCCATCAGGGTCACGGTGCCCATGCCCACGCGGTCCGCGCCGAGCAGGATCATCTTCAGGGCGTCGGCGCCGCTGCGCAGGCCGCCGTCGCACCACAGCTCCACGCCCGCGCGCAGGCCGGATTCCACCAGGGCGCGATGGGCCTGGCTGACGCCGATCTCGGCGGGCAGGCCGACGTATTTCTTGCTGTGTTCGCGGGCCGCGCCGGTGCCGCCGTCGAAGCCGGAGACGTTGACGATGTCCGCGCCCGCCTTGGCCACGCCCACGGCGATGGTGCCCACGCCGCTGGTCACGGGGATCTTCACGGAGACCCGGGCCCCGGGGTTGGCGGTCTTCAGCTCGGTGACGATCTGGGCCAGGTCCTCGATGCTGTAGATGTCGTGGTGGTTGGACGGCGAGATGAGGGCGATGCCGGGCTTGCAGTGCCGCGCGGTGCCGACCATCTCGGTGACCTTCTGGCCGGGCAGGTGCCCGCCCTCGCCGGGCTTGGCGCCCTGGCCGATCTTGATTTCCAGGAAGTCCGTGGAGTTGAGGAAGCCCATGTGCACGCCGAAGCGGCCCGAGGCGATCTGCTGGCCCCGGTTGTGGCGGTACTTGCCGAGCATGTCGGGGATCTCGCCGCCCTCGCCGTTCATGCACACGATGTTCAGTCGCAGGGCGGTTTCCGCGTAGGTGCGGAACGAGTTCTCGCCCTGGGAGCCGAAGCTCATGGCCGGGATGACCAGGGGCATGGCGTGCCTGCCCACGGCGATGTCCACGTCGCCGATGGACACGGGTGTTGCGCCGTCCGGGCGCTTGAAGCCCAGCAGATGGCGGAGCGCCGTGGGGCTGTCCTGTTCCAGGGCGGCCAGCTCGGAAGCCATTTCGCGGAAGCCCGCCGCCCCGGTGGCGGCGCGGCGCAGGACGCGGCCCACGCGCTGGTTGAGCGGCGGGTCGGCCCAGAGCGTTGCGCCCTCGGCCTGGCCCGCGCGGGCCAGGCGCTCGGCGGCCACGGCCTCGAGCTGGGCGAAG
>CAYUIN010000555.1:0-2391 GCA_964444695.1 uncultured Desulfocurvus sp. | reverse complement strand
AACCCATCCAGCAGCGCCCGCGCCCGGCCGGACAGGGCCTCGACCTCCGCCCCCAGCCGCCCGGCGTCGGTCAGCGCCTTCACGTGCGTCTCCACCCGGCGATACAGCCCGTGCACCAGCCCCTCGGCGTGCACCAGATCCTCGTCCACCTCCAGGCCCGCGGCCTGGGCCTCCAGTTCGGCCAACGCGGCGTCCAGGCGCTGGGCCTCGCGCCGCGCGGCGGACAGGCCCAGCTGATGCGTGCTGCGGCGCTCCGTGAACTCCGGGCCCAGGTCCGGCGCCGGGCCCAGGGCCTCCAGCTCCGCCAGCAGCTCCGCGCGCACCCGCGCCGGGCCCGAGGCCGTGTGCAGGCGCTCCAGGCGGCTGACCTCGCGCAGCAGTTCCTCGCGCCGGGACTGCAATTCCTCGCGCCGGGCATCCTGCTTGCGCAGCTCGCGCTGCACCTCCCGCCAGCGGTTGGTGGACACCAGCTCCGAACGCTGCTCCGTGCGCAGCTCCTTCAGCTCCGCCAGCGCCGCCGGAATGGACGCCCGCACCGTGGCCCTGGGCGCGAAAATCTTCCTGTGCTCCTCGTCCAGGCGCGCCAGCACCCCGCGCAGATTGGCGATGCCCGAGGCCGCCGCGAACAGGGTCTGCCCCAGCGCGCCCCCGGCCTGCAACACCGCCTCGCCCCCGGCGCCCAGCGACTCGTGCCCGATGCCGAACATCGCCGCGAAGGCCTCCTGGCCCACGCCGCCCAACAGCGCCGTCAGCCGCTCCTGCTCCATGGGCTCGCCCGCGCCGTCCACCAGGTCGTTCTTGCGCTTCTTCTTGCGCACCAGGGCCAGCTCCGCGCCGTCCACCTCCAGCACGCCGCCCAGGGCCAAGGCTCCGGGATCATGCAAAAACGCATCCTGCGGCCGGTGCGGGATGCCGTACAGCAGCTGCGTCAGGCCCCGCAGGGCCGAACTCTTGCCCGCCTCGTTGGGCCCGAGCACGAAGAACAGCCCCCGGCCGTCGCCGAAGTCCAGCCGCTCCCCGCTGAACGGCCCGAAGGACAACAGGTCCAGACGGTGCAGCCTCACGAACCGCCCTCCCCGCGCCCCGGCGTCAGCAGCGGCACCAGCAGCCCGCGCACGTCGTCCAGCAGCGCCGCCCGCTCCCCCGCGTCGCGCAGGTCCGGCAGGGCTACGTCCGTGCCCGGCACGGAATGGATCCGCGCCGCCAAATCCCCGAAATCCAGCCCCAGGTCCGCGAAGGCCTCCCCGTCCTCGGCCAGCCGCGCGATGGAGCGCAACAGATCGCCCTGCGGCGTGTCCGACGCCGCCAGCGCCGCCAGGTCCAGCGCCGGGGCCGTGCGCACCCGCACCTTCTCCACCCAGGCCCGCTCCCCGGAAACGTCCAGCGCCCGGCTGCGCAGCTCGCCCACGGCCTGCTCCGGCTCCGCCGCCAGCAGCCCATGCGCCCCGCACGCCCCGCGCAACACCACCCGCACCGCCAGCGGCAGGCCCCCGGCCTCGCCCAGCGCCGCATCCAGCGCCCGCGCAAAGGCGTCCGACACATCATGCAGGTCCTCGGCGCCCGAGACGTCCACGTCCAGCACCGCCCAGCGCATCACGTCCAGCGGCACCCGCTCCAGACGCACCGCGCCGGCCTCGTCCACCTCCACCAGCACGCAGCCCTTGGCCCCGGTCTCGCGGATGTTGCGGCCCTGCACGTTGCCGGAAAACACCACCGGCGGCACCTCGCTCAAGACCCGAAATTCATGCACGTGCCCCAGCGCCCAATACTGATAGCCCTTGGCCACCAGGTCCTGCACCCGGCACGGCGCATACGGCGCATGCCCCTCGGCCCCCGTCACCGCCGTGTGCAGCAGCCCGATGTTGAACAGCCCCGCCACCGGCTCCGGATAGCCCGGCACCAGGTTCTCGCTCACGTCGCGCACCGCGTAGCTCTGCCCATGCACCGCCACGCCCAGCGCGTCCAGACGCACCGTCTCCGGCCGTCGCGAGTCCAGGACCGTCACGTTCTCCGGCAGGGCCAGGGCCTTGGTCATCGCGTTCTCGGCGTCGTGGTTGCCGCGCACCAACACCACCCGCACCCCGCCGTCCCGCAGCCGCCGCATCTGCTGCGCAAAATGCAGCCCCGTCTGGAAATCCGGCCAGTCGCCGTCGTACACGTCCCCGGCCACCACGACCAGCGGGACACCCTCGCCCAAGACGAACTCCACCAGATTCTCCAGCGCACGGCGCGTCGCAAGACGCACCGCCTCCACCGGAGCCCCCGGATACCGGTCCAACCCCCTCAAGGGACTGTCCAAATGTATGTCCGCCACATGCACAAACCGCAACATAACGGCCCCACAACTACACCAAATCCCCCCGCCACGCCACAGCGTAACGAACGCCCGAC
>CAYUIN010000554.1:0-2394 GCA_964444695.1 uncultured Desulfocurvus sp. | reverse complement strand
GCACATCGACACCATCGTGCGCAAGGGTCTGAAGGAAGACATGCCCGATGTGTACAACTTCCTGGACAACTTCGCCTGGAAGGATGCCAACCAATTGCAGATGGTCATGGCCTGGAACCAGGAAAAGGGCGCCGACCGCTACGAGAACGCCAAGCGCTTCATCAAGGAGAACGAGGCCCAGGTCAACGCCTGGATCGGCAAGTAACGCCGCCTCCCCGCCGGGCCCGCCCGGCACCAGCGCATAAAAAAGCCGCCGTCCCGCAAGGGGCGGCGGCTTTCTCGTCGTCGGGTCCGGGCCCGCGCGCGGCCGGAGGCCTAGTCCCCGAGCACGGCGATGGCCGCGGCGCCGAGGCCGGAGTAGCAGCCGAGGACCGGGGAGGCTTCGCTGGTGTACAGGGGCTCCACGCCGTAGGTGTTCCAGATCATCTTGCGGTAGCGCTCGGCTGTGCCGGGGGCGGCCACGTGGGCGATGGCGAAACGCAGGTTCTTCTTGCCCTGCGCGTAGGTCTGGACCTCGCGGAACAGCGTGCGCTGGGCGTGCAGCGTGCCCAGGCCCTTGGCGATGACCTCCGCCTTGCCTTGACGGTTGAAGGTCAAGACCGGCTTGATGCGCAGGACCTTGGCCAGCAGGCCCTGGCCCTTGCTCACCCGGCCCCCGCGCACCGCGAAGTCCAGCGTGTCCAGGGTCACGTAGATGCGCACCTTGTCGATGGCGTCGGCCGCCACGGCGCGGACCTCGGCGGCGCTCATGCCCAGCCCGGCGGCCAACGCGGCCTCGCGCACCACCAGGCCCAGGGCCACGGTCAGCGTGTGGCTGTCCAGCACGTCGATCTTCTCCGCCTCCACCTGGCGGGCCATGTTCGCGGCGGCCTGGAAGGTGCCGCTGGAACCGCCCGTGAGGTGGATGGAGACCAGTTCCTCGTACTCGCCGATCATCGTCTCGTAGACCTCCTTGAAGCGCTGGGGCGCGGGCTGGGAGGTCTTGGCGATGCGGGCGCCGCGCAGGCGGTCGTTGAACTCGCCCGGGGAAATCTCGATCTTGTCCACGAATTCCTGGCCGTCCAGGGTCAGGGTCAGCGGCGCGAAACGGATGCCGTGGCCCTTCACGAAATCGTCCGGCAGGTCGCAGCACGAATCCGTGACGATGCCCACGCGCTGGCGGGCGCGCGTCACCAGCTCGCGGTGCTGGCGCAGCATGTCGTCCACCTTGCGCCGCGTGGCCTCGCCGTACTCGGAGGCGATGGAGAACACGGCCTCGGGATCGTTGGTGTGCACGTGGACCCGGGCCACGCTGGCCGTCCCGGCCACGATCAGGCTGTCGCCCATGCTCTCCAGACGCTCGCGCAGCTCGGCCAGGGCGATGCCCTCGCCGCGCAGCAGGCACTCGGTGCAGTAGCGGAACTCCAGGTCCTCCACGGCCACGCGCTCCTGGGCCTCGCCCATGCGGGCGGGGGCGGCCAGCATCTCCTGCTCGGCGCGGCGGTCCAGCCGCCCGCGCTCCACGAAGTCCTGGATGCCGTCCAGCAGGTACACGAAGCCCTGGGCCCCGGCGTCCACGACCCCGGCGGCCTTGAGGGAGGCCAGCTTTTCCGTGGTTTCCTTGAGCGAGATCTGCGCCCGGCCCAGGGAGTCCATCAGCAGCTCCGGGAAGTCGCGGTACTTGCCGCAGTTGTCGCGCAGGTGCTCGGCCCAGTCGGTGATCACCGTGAGGATCGTGCCTTCCTTGGGCGAGGCCATGGCCTCGCGGGCGCGGTCGGCGGCCTTGTTCACGGCGGCGGCGAACTGCTCCGGCGTGACGCGCACGAAATCCTTCACGCCCTCGGCGAAGCCGCAGAAGAACTGCGCCAGGATCACCCCGGAGTTGCCGCGCGCGCCCAGCAGCGCGGCCTCGGCGATGATCTGGCTCATGGCCTCGATGGACGAGTCCAGCGCGTCGGCCGAGCCGTCCACGATGGAGCGCATGGTCCCGGCCATGTTGCTGCCGGTGTCTCCGTCGGGCACGGGGAAGACGTTGATGGCGTCGAGGTGGGCGTAGTTTTCGATGAGCCGCTCTGCGGCGGCCATCAGGATGCGCTTGAAGCGGATACCGTCGATGTATTGGATGCGGCTGGGAACAGGCGCCATTGCACTCTCCGTGTGAGGGTCGTCGCGTCCCGGTGGCGCGGGCTGCGCCCGCCGCTTCTAGCCTATTTCCCGGCGGGGCGCAAATCCCGTCACCGGACCGTAACCCAGCCGCACAGCGGCGCGCAAGCCTTGGGTTTTCAGTCCCCCCGCCCGACCATCCGCGCCGGGTCCAGCAGCCGGTCCAGCTCGGCGTCGTCCAGGCAGCCCAGGACGCGGCAGGCCTCGCGCAGGGTCGTGCCCTGGGCGTGGGCCGCCAGGGCCACCTTGGCG
>CAYUIN010000553.1:0-2394 GCA_964444695.1 uncultured Desulfocurvus sp. | reverse complement strand
CACCTGCCCGCCGGGGACCAGGTCCAGGCCGTGCGCGTGCCGCGCGACGCCGTGGCCCTGATGCGCGGCAACACCGTGGTCTTCACCCCGGAAGGCGGCGCGGCCAAGCTGATTCCCGTCCAGGTGGTGGCCTACGAGGGCCTGGACGCCTGGGTCCAGGGCCCCGGCCTGGCGGGCGGGATGCCCGTCGTGGTCAAGGGCAAGGAGCGGCTGTACCCCGGAGCCCCGCTGCGCTTCGAAAACGCCCAGTAGCGCCCCACACCAAGACGCAAGGCCCCCGAGGGGGGAGGTCTCATGGATTTCATACAGTATTCCATACGCAAGCCCGTGACCGTCATCGTGGGCATCATCCTGGTGCTGCTGTTCGGCTTCATCGGCCTGCAGAGCATGCCCTACCAGCTCACGCCCTCGGTCACCGAGCCCGAGATCACCGTCACCACCACCTGGACCGGCGCCACGCCCTATGAGATCGAGCGCGACATCGTCGAGGAGCAGGAGGACGTGCTCAAGGGCCTGACGGGCCTGAACGAGATGGAGAGCAGCTCCCAGAACGGCCGGGGCGAGATCACCCTGCGCTTCGCCATCGGCACCGACGTGGACGACGCGCTGCTGCGCGTGTCCAACAAGCTGAACGAGGTGCCGTCCTACCCGGACACGGCGGACAAGCCGATCATCACCGCCACGGGCTCGGCGGCCTCGCCGGTGATCTGGATCGTGCTGCGCGCCCTGCCGGGCAACGACCGGCCCATCGCCACCTACCGCACCTTCTTCGAGAACGAGGTCCGCCAGTACCTGGAGCGCGTGGAAGGCGTGGCCGACCTGTTCATCGGCGGCGGCACCGAGCGCGAGATGCACGTCATCGTGGACCCGGCGCGGCTGGCGGCCTACGGGCTGTCCATCCCCACCGTGGTCGCCCGCCTGCAGGCCGAGAACGCCAACGTCTCGGCGGGCAACATGGACCTCGGGCGGCACGAATACCGCATCCGGACCACCGCCGAATACCGCACCCCCAAGGACATCGAGGACGTGGTCCTGGTCTCCGACGGCCAGCGCCGGGTGCTGCTGTCCGACGTGGGCCACGCCGAGTTCGCCTTCGAAAAGACCTCCGTGGCCATGATGCACAACGGCTACCCGGGCATGGCCGTGGGCGTGAAGCCCGAGCCGGACGCCAACATCCTGGACATGACCAACGCCGTGCGGGCCGTGGTGGACGAGCTGAACGACGGCAAGCTCAAGGACAACGGCGTGCGCATGGAATGGGCCTACGACCAGCGGCCCTACATCAACGGCGCCATCGACCTCGTGAAGCAGAACATCCTCATCGGCGGCGTGATGGCCATCATCGTGCTGCTTTTGTTCCTGCGCAGCTTCTCCTCCACGGTCATCGTCTCGGCGGCCATCCCCATCTCCGTGGTCGGCTCGTTCATCATGATGAACGCCATGGGCCGCAACCTGAACGTGGTCTCCCTGGCGGGCATCTCGTTCGCCGTGGGCATGCTGGTGGACAACGCCATCGTCGTCCTGGAGAACATCGACCGCCACCGCAAGGAGCTGCGCAAGCCGCCCGCCAAGGCCGCCTACGACGGGGCCAAGGAGGTCTGGGGCGCGGTCCTGGCCTCCACGCTGACCACCGTGGCCGTGTTCCTGCCCGTGGTCTTCACCCAGGAGGAGGCGGGCCAGCTGTTCAAGGACATCGCCATCGCCGTGACCTGCTCGGTCACGCTGTCGCTGTTCGTGTCCGTGTCCGTGATTCCCATGCTGGCGGCCAAGCTGTTCGCCTTCGCCGAGCGCCGCCGCGCGGCCAAGCGCGCCGCCCGGGCCCAGGCCGCCGCAGAGAACGGCGACTCCGAGCCCGCCCGGTTCGAGCTGCGCGCCCTGGCGCCGCTCAAGGTCTTCGGGCGCGGGGTCTCGGCCTTCATCATGGCCCTGGTCTCCGGCTGCCTGAAGAACACCGCCACCCGGCTGCTGACCATCGTCCTGCTCACCGGCTTCGCCGTGGGCGCGACGCTGGCCTTCATGCCGAAGATGGAATACCTGCCCCAGGGCAACCGCAACCTGCTGATCTCCGTGCTGATTCCGCCGCCGGGCCAGTCCGTGGGCGAGCGCCAGCGCCAGGGCGAGATCATCTACAAGGGCGCGGCCCCGTTCCTGGAAAAGGAGCAGGGCCCCGGCGGGCTGCCCGGCATCCGCGACATGTTCTACGTGGGCGCGCCCGGGTTCAACATCTTCGGCGTCGTCAGCACCGAGGAGCAACGCGCCCGCGAGCTGGTGGGCCCGATGATGGGCGTCTCCAATTCCGTGCCCGGGGCCTACGGCTTCACCTTCCAGGCGGGCATCTTCCAGAACCGCATCGGCGGCGACAGGACCATCGACATCGACCTCGCCGGGGCCGAC
>CAYUIN010000552.1:0-2398 GCA_964444695.1 uncultured Desulfocurvus sp. | reverse complement strand
ACTGCGTGTCGTCGCAGGCCTCGCCGTCGCCGCGCTGCATCTTCCAGCAGACGCGCCCGGCGGCGTTGCCGTTGTTCACGCCGTCGTAGTAGTCCGCCTCGGCCACGGGGCAGACGCCGAGGGTCTTGGCCATGGGCCCGCCGGGCTGGCGGCCGCAGGCCATGAATTCCCAACAGGGCGTGCGACGACGGGCCCGCTTCGAAGCCCGCTTCAGGGGCTTGTCCACCATGGCCACCATCGCCCGAAACAACCCCAACCGGGAGCCGCGCATTCCGATCCTCCAAACCCCGCCCGCGGCGGGGCGGGGGGGCGATTCTTTGCCCTGTGATAGCGCGGAAAACAGGCTCTGTGAAGTGGGGAATTCCAGTATTCTCGTGTGGTTGTCGTAATTCGTTATTCACATGTTGAATTTTTTGCAAATTGCGAGCAAAGCCGGGATGTTGCGCGGGGCGCACCCCCCGCCCCGGCGCGCGCCGCCGCCCGCGCGATTTGCCAAACCCCCGCGATGTGCTATCCTGGTCCAGGCCCCGAGGCCGCCACGGCATATGGAGGAATCGCCCATGCGCACCACGGTTTTCCTGTTCGCCATCCTCGGGCTGGCCCTCGCGGCCGCCGCCCCGGCCCTCGCCCAGACGGACCAGGCCCAGACCGCCCCCAGGCACCACGCCCGCAGCGGGCAGGACTGGGCCGCCGCGCTGACCCCGGACCAACGCGCCACGGTCAAGCGCCTGGCCCTGGAATACGCCGACGAGACCGCGCCCATCTACGCCAAGCTCAACCGCACCTACACCGAACTCTACTGGGCCATGCAGGACGAACACCCGGACCGGGCCGCCGTCCTGCCCCTGGCGCGCCGCCTCGGCGCCGTGCAGGCCGAACTCTACGAAAAGCAGATCGACTTCCAACTGCGCCTGCTGGAAGACGGGCTGCCCCCCGAAGCCCTCAGCGCCCTGATCACCAGCCCCGCGAACCGCAACCCGACCCTGCACGGACTCCCCCCGCTGCCCGCCGGGACCGTCTGGCATTGATGCCGGGCGGTCGTGGGCTCGGGGGGCCGGTCGTGGGGGATGGCGGACCGGGCGGTCATGGGCTCGGGATGTTTGCCTCCGGCGGCTTAAGGGTTATCACCCTTAAGAATCCCGAACGGGCGGCCTGCGGGTTTGCTCAAAACGAAAGGCTCGGCTACGCCGGGCCTTTTCGCTTGAGCAAACCCGCAGGCCGCCCTAATCAGGGATTCTTAAGGGGATTATCCCCTTAAGCCGCCGGAGGCCCCCGCCTCACGCCAGGCAGCCGCCCGGCCACTCCCCGGCCGCCCGCCCGAGCCCACGCCCGTCCACACCCCTGTCCGGGCCGGGGCGTTAGTCCAGGCTTTGCAGGAAGGCGGCGGCGTTGTGTTGGAGGTCGAGGATTTCGGTATCCGAGAGGTGTGCGGTCTGGGCCAGGCGTTCGGCCTCGCGGGCGGGGTCGAACAGGGGGTAGTCGCTGCCGAAGAGGATGTATTCGCGCGGGTGCCGGGCGAAGATGGCGGCGAGGTCGTTCATGTCCATGGCGTGCGCGGAGCTGGAGGAGTCGATGAAGACCTCGTGCCCGATGAGGCACTCGAGGGCCCAGGTCCAGTGCAGGTAGCCGCCCAGGTGTGCGGCGATGAGCCGCAGTTCGGGGTGCCGCTCGTGGATGCGCATGAACTTGAAGGGGCAGGACGGGTTCTTTTCCGGCGGCAGGCGGTCGCCGACGTGGATCATGGCGGCGAAGCGGCCGCGCATGGCCTCGAACATCGGGTCCAGGCGCGGGTCGTCCAGGGCGAACCCCTGGAAGTCCGGGTGCAGCTTGATGCCCCGGATGCCGTTTTCTTCCAGGCGGTCGAGCTGCGCTTCCCAGCCCTCGAAATCCGGGTGCAGGGTGCCGAAGGCGGTGATCCGCGAGTGGGAGCGCTGCAATTCGATGGCCCAGTTGTTGGCCGGGATGACCTGGGACGCGGCCGTGGCCGCCGAGTGCACGACGCAGCCGTCCAGCCCGGCGCGGTCCAGGCGTTCCAGGAGGTCGCCCGCCAGCCCGCTGCCCACGGGCACGATACCGTAGTGTTCCGAAAGCTGGGCCAGGACCTTGTCCGCGATCTTGGGGTGGAAGGCGTGGGTGTGGATGTCGATGCGCATGGGCAGTGGTGATGCACCAAAGCGCGGCGCCATGCAAGGCCGAAGCGCTTGCGGGCGCAAGCGATCGACGTACTGGGCGGGGTCGTGGCGGGGGGACGGGCCTAGAGGCCCATGTCGAAATCGTCGCCTTCCTCGCGGCGGACGCACTTGAAGAATTCGCAGGCCATGCAAGTGCGCAGGCGGGTCATGAACTGCGTGTCGTCGCAGGCCTCGCCGTCGCCGCGCTGCATCTTCCAGCAGACGCG
>CAYUIN010000551.1:0-2398 GCA_964444695.1 uncultured Desulfocurvus sp. | reverse complement strand
GAACCACATGAAGCCCACGCCGATGACGATGCCCGGGAAGGAGAAGGACAGGAAGGTCAGCGTCTCCAGCACCCCGGCGGCGGCCGTGCGCACCTTGACCACCGCGTAGGCCACCAGCACGGACAGGCCCATGCCCAGGGTCGCGCCCCCGACCCCGAGGATCAGGCTGTTCTTCAGGGACAACAGCGAGATGGGGTCGCGCAGCACCTCGTGCCAGTGGCGCAGGCTCATCATCGAGAAGGCCCGGGCGCTGGGGGCCATGGAATACGGCGTCAGCGAGACGTAGACCAGCACCAGCACCGGCAGCACGATGAGCACGAAGGACAACAGCCCCACCGCGCCGAACAGCGGCGCCCGGCCGCGCCCCAGGGCGATGACCGTGGGCTTCCAGCCCCGGCTGGAGATGGTCACGAACCGCCCGCTCTCGGCGGTCAGGTAGCGGTAGACGTAGATCAGGCTGACCGAGGAGGCCAGCACGCTCATGCCGATGGCGGCGGCCGCCCCGTAGTCCGCCGCGAAGCCGGTGGCGATGGAGCGGTAGATGTGCGTGGCCAGGACGTAGATCCGCCCCGGCATGCCGATGACCGAGGGCACGGCGAAGGACGCCAGGCTGCGCACCAGGGACAGGATGAAGGCCGCCAGGATGGCGGGCCGCAGCACCGGCAGCGTGATCCGGGTCAGCGTGCGGCGGACACCGGCCCCGCAGACGCGGGAGGACTCCTCCAGGCTGACGTCGAAGGAGGCCAGGGCCGGGGCCAGGATGAGGTAGGCGATGGGCAGGTCCAGCAGGCCCTCCACCAGCACCATGCCCCACAGGCTGTAGATGTTGAACGGCGAGTTCTCGAACCCCAACACCTGGCGGAAGAAGAGGTTCAGGATGCCGTTGGAGGGATTGAGCAGCAGCACCCAGCTCACGGAGAACAGGATGTGCGGGACCATCATCGGGATGATGGAGATGATGCGGAACAGCACCTTGAACGGGATGTCGGTGCGGGTGTTCAGGTAGGCCAAAAACAGGGCCAGGAAGGTGGCCAGAAACGACGAGCCCAGCACGAAGACCAGGGTGTTGCCCACGATGCCCAGCAGGTCCGGGTCGCCGTAGGCCGCGATGTACTTGTCCAGGGTGAAGGAGCCGAAGGCCCCCAGGCCCTCGGAGAAGCTGCCGAAGACCAGCATCACCACCGGGCAGACCGTGAGCAGGCCGACCACGACGATCAGGCTGGAAACGAGGACCGGGCGGTTGGGGGAGGACATGCGCAGCCTCCCCTACGCCGCCAGCAGCATGCAGTGCCTGGGGTCCACGGACACGCACACCGCGTCGCCCCGGTGCAGGCCCGCGTCGGACTCCACCTTGACGAACAGCATGGCCTCGCCCGCCTTGATCTCGCCCTCGAAGGCCTCGCCGATGAACACCAGGCTGTCCACGGTGCCCGCGAAGCTGTTCTCGCCGGGGCCGGGCGCGCCCTTGCCCAGGCGGATGAACTCCGGCCGGAAGCAGAGGGTGGCGGCGTCTCCGGGCTTCAGCGCGGGCTGCGCCCGGCAGGCCACGCGGCCCAGGGGCGAGTCCACCAGGGTGCGGCCCTGCTCCTGGGCGGCCACCGTGGCCGGGATCAGGTTCGCCCGGCCGATGAAATCCGCCACGAAACGGTGCTCGGCGTCGAAGTAGATCTTCTCGGGCGTGCCGATCTCGATGATCCGGCCCTGCCGCATCACGGCGATGGAGTCGGACAGGGCCAGGGCCTCGATGCGGTCGTGGGTCACGTAGACCGCCGTGATGGCCAGTTCGGTCAGGAAGGCGCGCAGCTCCTTGCGGGTCTCCTCGCGGAGCTTGGCGTCCAGGTTGGACAGCGGCTCGTCGAAGAGGATGACCTTAGGCTCCGCCACCAGGGCGCGGGCCAGGGCCACGCGCTGCTGCTGGCCGCCGGAAAGCCGCGTGGCGGGCCTGTTCTCGAAGCCCTCCAGCTGCACGAAGCGCAGCGTCCGGGCCACGCGCTCCCGGATCTCGGCCCGGGGCGTCTTGCGCACGGCCAGCGGGTAGGCCACGTTGTCGAACACGGTCATGTGCGGCCAGATGGCGTAGGTCTGGAAGACCATGCCCAGGCCGCGCCGCTCGGTGGGCACGTAGATGCCCTTCTCCTTGGACCAGACCACCTCGCCGCCGATGGCGATCTCGCCCGCGTCCGGCGACTCGAGGCCGACGATGGAGCGCAGCAGGGTGGTCTTGCCGCAGCCGCTGGGCCCGAGCAGGGTGAAGATGCCCTGGGCCGGGATGGTCAGGTCCACCTCGTCCAGGGCCCGTATGGTCTTGCCTTCGGACAGGTAGTGCTTGGACAGGCCGGAAATACGGATTTCCATGGATGCGTCCCCCGGGCGCAGGGCCGGAAACAGACCCGCCCCG
>CAYUIN010000550.1:0-2399 GCA_964444695.1 uncultured Desulfocurvus sp. | reverse complement strand
TTCGTCTCCATCTTCCGCGACGACGATGAAGCCGGGGACCTCTGGCAGAAGGTTGCCGGCGTGCCGGCCGAGCGCATCTACCGCCTGGGCGAGAAGGACAATTTCTGGGCCATGGGCGACACCGGTCCCTGCGGCCCCTGCTCCGAGATCTACGTGGACCAGGGCGCGGACATGGCCTGCGGCCCCGATTGCGAGATCGGCAAGTGCGACTGCGACCGCTTCCTGGAAATCTGGAACCTGGTGTTCATGCAGTACGACCAGGCCGAGGGCGGCGTGCGCACCCCGCTGCCGCGCCCGAGCATCGACACCGGCATGGGTCTGGAGCGCATCGCCGCCGTGTGCCAGGGCGTGCACTCCAACTACGACTCCGACCTGTTCCAGGAGTTCATCCAGTTCACCGCGAAGCGCGCGGGCGTGGCCTATAAAAACGGCGACGAGGACGTGGACACCGCGCTGCGCGTCATCGCCGACCACAGCCGCGCCATCGCCTTCATGATCGCCGACGGCATCCTGCCCTCCAACGAGGGCCGGGGCTACGTCCTGCGCCGCCTGATCCGCCGCGCCTACCGCTTCGGCCGCCTCATCGGCCTGACCGAACCCTTCCTGTGCGACACCGCCACCCGCGTGGTGGAGGTCATGGGCGAGCACTACGCCGAACTGCGCGACAACGCCGCCTTCATGGCCCGCGTGGTCCGCGAGGAGGAGGAGCGCTTCTCCCAGACCCTGGACAAGGGCCTGGCCATCCTCGAAGAGGAACTGGCCGCCCTGAAAAATTCCGGCGCCGACACCGTCTCCGGCGAAGCCTGCTTCAAGCTCTACGACACCTACGGCTTCCCCCTGGACATCGTGCGCGACGTGGCCGAAAAACAAGGCTTCAGCGTGGACGAGCCGGGCTTCGACGCCCATATGAAGGAGCAGAAACAGCGCGCCAAGGCCGCCTGGAAGGGCTCCGGCGAAAAAGACCTCGCCACCTTGTTCCAACCCCTGCTGGAAGAAGGCCTGCGCACCGAATTCGTGGGCTACGACGCCCTCACCGCCGAATCCCGCGTGGCCGTGCTGCTGGACGAGACCGCCGCACCCGCGGACAAGCTCGCCAAAGGCCAGAAAGGCTACATCGTGGCGACCAAGACCCCGTTCTACGGCGAATCCGGTGGTCAGGTGGGCGATAGGGGCCGCGTGAGTACTCCCAGCGGCGCTGCGGTGGTAACGCAGTCCCTGAAGCCCGCCACGCACCTCACCGTGCTGGCCGTCACCGTGGACCAGGGCGAGATCCTGCGCGACCAGGAAGCCTCCCTGGCCGTGGACGAGGAACTGCGCCTGGCCACCGCCCGCAACCACACCACCACCCACCTGCTGCACGCCGCCCTGCGCGAAGTCCTGGGCGACCACGTCAAACAGGCCGGGTCCCTGGTGGAGCCCGAACGCCTGCGCTTCGACTTCACCCACATCACCGCCATGACCCAGGACGAGATCGCCGAGGTCGAACGCAAGGTGAACCGCGCCGTGCTGGCCGACATCGCCCTGGACGTCAACGAAATGGCCTACGCCGAAGCCGTCGAACAAGGCGCCATGGCCCTGTTCGGCGAAAAATACACCGATACCGTGCGCGTGGTCCGCGTGCCCGGCGTGTCCGTGGAACTGTGCGGCGGCACCCACCTGCGCGCCACCGGACAGGCCGGTCCCTTCGTGATCCTCGCCGAGTCCGGCGTGGCCGCCGGTGTGCGCCGCATCGAGGCCGCCACCGGCCACAACGCCCTCGAATTCTTCCGCATCCAGCGCGAAGTCCTGTCCCGGCTGGCCGAAATGGTCAAGGGCAAGCCCAGCGAACTGCCCGAGCGCGTCGGCGGCCTGCAAAAGGAAGTCAAAAAGCTCAAGAAGGACATCGAAAAGATCGGCGCCCAGGCCGCAGCAGGCGGCCCCGGCGGCGATATCATGGACGGCCTGCGCGAGATCGGCGGCGTGAAGGTCCTGACCGCCAAGACCGGCGCCCCCAACATGGGCGCCCTGCGCAACCAGATGGACGACGTGCGCTCCAAGCTGCCCTCGGGCATCGCCGCCCTGGCCTGCGAGGCCGACGGCAAGGCCAACCTCATCGTCTACGTCTCCAAGGACCTGCACGACCGGTTCACCGCACCGGCGCTCATCAAACCCGTGGCCGCCGAAATCGACGGCTCCGGCGGCGGCCGCCCCGACCTCGCCCAGTCCGGCGGCTCCAACCCCGCAGGCATCGAAGCCGCCTTCGCCAAACTCGCCGCCCTCCTGCAAGGCTGACGACGACGGCGACGGCGCGACGCGACGGCGCATTGGAGAGAAATGGCGGACCGGGTGCCCTGGGGCGCGGGCGGAATGCCTCCGGCGGCTGGGGCGCTGCCCCAGACCCCGCTCAAGGGAATAATCCC
>CAYUIN010000549.1:0-2404 GCA_964444695.1 uncultured Desulfocurvus sp. | reverse complement strand
CGGCGGCCCGGGGTTGTTGCCGGGCGCGGGAAAGCATAGGATGGTCCGGCCCCGGGCCGGGCGGCGCGCACCGTGCGCCCCCGCCGTCCGCCCGGGCGGCGGGCGGCTGGTACGGAACTTGTAAAACGGCCCGGGCAACCGCCCCCAAACCAGGAGACGTGCCCATGCTTTTCGGAAGGCGAACGGAAGAAGAGGAACAGCGGCCGGAGCAGGACGAACACGCGGTGCTCAAAAAGCGCATCGCGGCGGCCGACCTGCCCCGCGAGGCCCGCACCGCGGCCGTCCAGGAGCTGGACCGCCTGGCCAAGACGGACCCCTCGGCCCCGGAATACGCCGTGGGCCGCAACTACATCGATTTCCTGCTGGGCCTGCCCTGGAACACGTCCACCAAGGACAACCTGGACCTGGAGCGCGCCGCGCGCATCCTGGAGGCCCGGCATTTCGGGCTGGGCCGGGTCAAGGAGCGGGTGGCCGAATACCTGGCCGTGAAGACCCTGCGCGACCGCGTCAGCGGCTCCGTGCTGGTGGTGGACGACGAGCCCATCGCCCGGGAGAACGTGGCCTTCTTCCTCAAGCGCAACGGGTTTTCCGCGCACATGGCGGGCAGCGGCGAGGAGGCCGCGCGGATGATCGCCGAGCGCGATTTCGACGTGGTGGTCACGGACGTCAAGATGGGCCCGTTGGACGGCATGGCCCTGCTGGACGCCATCCGCGGCGAGCGGCCGGACACGCAGGTGATCATCGTCACCGGCTACGCCACGGTGGACAACGCCGTGGACGCCATGCGCCGGGGCGCGGACCATTACCTCAGCAAGCCGCTGAACATGGAGGAGCTGTTGGCCACGGTGCGCCAGGCCGTGCGCCGCCGGGGCAACCTCCAGACCGCCGGGGGCTCGGTGCTGTGTTTCGCGGGCCCTCCGGGCACGGGCAAGACCTCCATCGGCCGGGCCGTGGCCGAGGCCCTGGAGCGCAAGTTCATCCGCTTCTCCCTGGGCGGCGTGCGCGACGAGGCCGAGTTCCGGGGGCATCGGCGGACCTACGTCGGCGCGCTGCCCGGGCGCATCCTTAAGGAAATGGAGCGCGCCGGGGTCAACAACCCGGTGTTCATGCTCGACGAGATCGACAAGATCGGCCAGGGCGAGCATTTCAAGGGCGACGCGGCCTCGGTGCTGCTGGAGGTCCTGGACCCGGAGCAGAACGGGACCTTCATGGACCACTACCTGGACGTGCCCTTCGACCTCTCGCGGGTGCTGTTCATCGCCACGGCCAACCTCGTGGACCAGCTGCCCAGGCCGCTGCTGGACCGCCTGGAGATCATCGACTTCCCCAGCTACACCGAGCGCGAGAAGGCGACCATCGCCCGGCGCCACCTGCTGCCCGAGCTGCTGCGCGAAAGCGGTCTGCGCGAGGACGCGGCCGAGTTCACCGAGCAGTCCGTGGAGCTGGTGCTGCGCGAATACATCCAGGAGGCGGGCCTGCGCGGGCTGCGCCGCGACCTGGGCTCCATCTGCCGTCGCCTGGCGCGGCGCAGCCTGTCCGACGGCGGCCAGGCCGGGCCCTACGTGGTGGACGAGGCCCTGGTGCGCGAGGTGCTGGGCCCGGCGCGCCACCCGCGCGAGGCCGCGCGCGACCAGGCCCGGGTCGGCGTGACCATGGGCCTGGTGTGGACGGAGTTCGGCGGCGAGATCATCTTCGTGGAGACGGCGCGCATGGACGGTCCGGGGCAGCTGATCCTCACGGGCTCGCTGGGCGAGGTGCTGCGCGAGTCCGCGCGCCTGGCCCTGTCCTACGTGCGCAGCCGCCACGAGGAGTTCGGCATCGGCCTGGAGGCCATGGCCGGGGACGTGCACGTACACATCCCGGCGGGGGCGGTGTCCAAGGACGGGCCGTCGGCCGGGGCGACCATCGTGCTGGCGCTGCTCTCGCTGTTCACGGGGCGCGCCGCGCGCCAGGACGTGGCCCTGTCCGGCGAGCTGTCGCTGACCGGGCGGCTGCTGCCGGTGGCGGGCGTGCGCGAGAAGCTGGTGGCGGCGCGTCGCGCCGGGGTGCGCACGGTGATCCTGCCCGCGCGCAACGCGGGCAGCCTGGCCGAGGTGGACCCGGACGTGCGCGAAGGCGTGGAGGTGGTCCTGGCCGAGGAACTGCCGGAAATCATCGACCTGGTGCTGGCCAAGCCGTAAAACGGCAGCCCGAACCCCCCAAAGCAAAAGGCCCGGCGACGACCGGGCCTTTTGCTTTGGGGCTCCCCGCCCCGTGTCCGAACCAGGGATTCTCAAGGGCAGTATCCCCTTGAGCAGGTCCAGGACAGCGTCCTGGCGGGCTTGGGCGGAGCCCAACCGCCGGAGGCATTCGCCGCCGCCCGGCCCTAGGCGTCCATCTCGTAGCGTTTGAGCTTGCGCCACAG
>CAYUIN010000548.1:0-2405 GCA_964444695.1 uncultured Desulfocurvus sp. | reverse complement strand
GGCGGACCTGGCGGCGCGCCTGGCCATGGCCTCGGCCGGGCTGTGGTGGGGCGGCTTCGGGCTGTGGGCCGTGCGCTACGTGGGCGAGCCGCCGGGGTCGCCGCTGCCCGGGGGCGAGCGCGGAGTCGCCGCCGCCGTCGCCTACGTGCGCCTGGGCCTGTCGCGGATGCGCGGGCTGGCCTCCCGGGCGCGGGCCGTGCCGGGGCTGGTGCCCTTCATGCTGGCCTACCTGTTCTACAACGACGGCGTGCAGACCACCATCAGCATGGCCACCATCTACGGCAAGACCGAGCTGGGCCTGTCCAATTCCGTGCTGATGCTGACGCTGCTCATGATCCAGTTCGTGTCCGTGTTCGGGGCGCTGGCCTTCAGCCGCCTGGCCCAGGCCGTGACGGCCCGGCGGGCGCTGATGCTGGCCGTGGCGCTGTGGATCGGCGTGGCGGTCTACGCTTGGCGCATGGACAGCGCGGCGGAGTACTTCGCCCTGGGCGGCATCGTGGGGCTGGTCATGGGCGGCACGCAGGCCCTGTCCCGCTCGCTGTACGCGGCGCTGATCCCGGCGGACCGCACGGCGGAGTTCTTTGGCTACTACTCGGTGGTCTCGCGCCTGTCCGCCGTGTTCGGCCCGGCGGTGTTCGCCGTGGTGGCGCAGCACACGGGCTCCTCGCGCGGGGGCGTGCTGGCGCTGACGGTGTTCTTCGTCCTGGGCCTGGCGCTGCTGGCCGGGGTCCGGCGGCTGCCCGGCCCGGGTGCGGCGGGTGGCGACGGATAGGCACCGCTTCCGGGCGTGTCTGGGAAATCGTTATTTGACGGACTGTTCGAGTTTTCGCCCGGTTCGCTTGCGAAAATTGGAATTCCATCGCTCCGGGCACTGGCAAGCCGGGCTTGAACGTGGTACAGGTCGGCCCCATGGAAGAGGAGCTGCTGTACTCAGAGGAAATCGACCTCTACGCTCTGGAACGCGTGGTCATGGTGGAACGCTACGCTTGGCTGTCCCTGTCGCTGGACCCGGCGGCAGTCGTGACCCAGGACGGGCAGTTCGAGGACGTCAACGTGCAGTGGGAGCGCGTCACCGGCCTCCAGTCCGGGGACCTCACGGGCGGCTACCTCATCGAGTACATCCATTTCGACGACCGCGAGCGGGTCCTGGCCCAGATGCAGCGGCTGATCACCTCGGACATCGGCTCGGCCTCGCTGTTCTTCCGCTTCGCCTGCCGGGGCGGCGAGTACCGGCGGCTGAACTGGAACGTCATCTTCTCCCCGGATCACGACTGCTATTTCTGCATGGTCAAGGACGCCTCGGGCCAGACCGGCTCCGACGCCATGGCCTACCGCGACGCCCTGACCGGTCTGTCCAACCGCATGGCCCTGGAAGACACGCTGCCCGCGATGATCACCCAGAACTGCTGCCTGGGCGTGGGCATGGCCGTGATGTTCATGGACCTGGACGGGTTCAAGCAGGTCAACGACACCTTCGGCCACCGCGCCGGGGACTCGCTGCTGGTCCAGGCCGCCTCGCGCATGGAACAGTGCGTGGGCGACGCGGGCACGGTCTACCGCCTGGGCGGCGACGAGTTCGTGGCCCTGCTCGCGGGCAACATCACCCGCGACGAGGTGGCCGTCGTGGCCTCGGGGCTGATCCTGGAGCTGCGCAAGGCCTACAAGCTGGGGCTGGACGAGGCCCGCACCGGCGTCAGCCTGGGCATCGCCCTGGCGCCCGTGGACTCCGCCGAGCCCGAGACCCTGATGGACCTGGCCGACCAGGCCATGTACCGCGTCAAGAACGCCGGCAAGAACGGCTTCGCCTTCTTCGGCGAGGAAGGCACCGAGCACCCCTGACCCGCCCGGGCCGCCCGGCCCGCCGCACCGCCATGAGCCACATCACCTGGGACGAATTCGAAAAGGTCGAGATCCGCGTCGGCACCGTGGTCGAGGCCCGCGTCTTCGACGAGGCCCGCATTCCGGCCTACGTCATCCACGCCGACTTCGGCCCGCAGATCGGCGTGCTCAATCCAGCGCCCGCGTCACGGACGTCTACTCCCCCGAGGAGTTGGTGGGCCGCCAGATCGTGGGCGTGGTCAACTTCCCGCCCAAGCAGATCGGGCCGCTCAAATCCCAGTTCCTGGTCACGGGATTCCACCGCGAGGACGGGGCCGTGGTCCTGGCCGTGCCCGAGCGCGAGGTTCCCAACGGCAGCCGCCTGGCCTAGCCCGGCTGCGATCCCCCTTTCACTGCGCGAGGCGACCATGTTCGGCATCGAGAACTACCTGTTGTTCCTTGGCGCGGGCATCCTGCTCAACGTGACCCCCGGGCCGGACATGCTCTACGTGGCGACGCAGAGCGCCTGCCGGGGGCGCGCGGCGGGCGTGGTCTCCGACCTGTCCATCGCCTGCGGCGGGCTGGTG
>CAYUIN010000547.1:0-2409 GCA_964444695.1 uncultured Desulfocurvus sp. | reverse complement strand
CTGCACGCGGGCCAGATCCAGGGCTTCTTCAACCTGCCCGTGGACAACATCTACGCCGCCCCGGTCCTCTTGGACTACCTGCGCAACACCGAGGACGACCTGGTCATCGTCTCGCCGGACGCCGGCGGCGTCGAGCGCGCCCGCGCCTACGCCAAGCGCCTGGGCGCCGGGCTGGCGATCATCGACAAGCGCCGCGACGCGCCCAACCAGGCCCGTGCCATGAACGTCATCGGCGACGTCAAGGGCAAGGCGGCCATCGTCCTGGACGACATGATCGACACCGCCGGGACCATCACCGCCGCGGCCGACGTGCTCATGGAGAACGGCGCCAAGGACGTCATGGCCTGCGCCACCCACGCCGTGCTCTCCGGCCCGGCCGTGGAGCGGCTGGAAAAGTCCGCCTATTCCCAGGTCATCGTGACCAACTCGATTCCGCTCAAGGACAAGGTCGAGAAGTGCCCCAAGATCAAGGCGCTGTCCCTGGCCGGTCTTCTGGGCAAAGCGATCCACAACATCCACACGGAATCCTCCGTGAGCGTGTTGTTCGTATAATCACCAGCACCGTCCCCCGGGCAGGCATTCGGGCCCGGGCAAGCACGGGGCGCAAGGAGAAACACAACAATGTCCGATCAGATCACTCTCAACGTCCAGAAACGTGAAGCGACCGGCAAGGGCGCCATGCGCAAGCTGCGCGAGGCGGGCCTGGTGCCCGGCGTGTACTACGCCAAGGACCAGAACGTCATGATCCAGGTGGAGCCCCTGCCGCTGAACAAGGCGTATGCCAAGGCCGGCAACTCCCAGCTCGTGTATCTGCAGATCGAGGGCGGCGAAACCCACCCCGCGCTGATCAAGGAGCTGATCCGCCACCCCTACAAGACCCAGATCACCCACGTGGACTTCTTCGGCGTCAACCTGAAGAAGGCCGTGCGCGTCCGCGTCCCCGTGGAGACCACGGGCAAGGCCAAGGGCGAGGTTCTGGGCGGCAAGCTGACCGTGTACCGCGACGGCATCGACGTCGAGTGCCTGCCCACCGACATCCCGGACAAGATCGTCCTGGACGTCTCCGGCCTGGCCCTGGGTGACAACATCCACATCCAGGACATCCCCATGCCCGAGGGCGTGCAGGCGCTGTTCGACGAGAACTTCGCCGTCCTGGGCCTGGTGGCCCCGAGCTCCGCCGAGGAAGGCGAGGGCGAGGAAGGCGCCGGCGGGGAAGACGAGGAATAACGCCTCACCCACTTCGCTCTCCATTTCGGGCCCCGGGGAGAACTCCCCGGGGCCTTTCTTCGCCCGGCCCGGGCGGTCTTGCCCTGGCCCGGCGGCTCATGTACCATTTTCGACGCACCCTGTTCGCGGCGCCCCGCCGCAGATTCCGACACGCCCATGAAGACCTACAGCGCCCTCATCGCCGCCCTCGGCAACCCCGGCCCGCAGTATGAACTGACGCGGCACAACTTCGGCTTCCTGGTCGCGGACGCCCTGATGGACGCCGCGGGCGGCGAGGCCAAGTGCCCCGCCGTCCAGGCCCGGGGGGACTGCCTGACCAACGAGTGCCGCCTGGTGCGGACCATGGCCCCGCTGCTGGTGGCAAAGCCCCAGACCTACATGAACCTTTCGGGCGTGGCCGTGGGCAAACTGGCGGGCAAGTTCGCCATCGAGCCCGCCGACGTCATCGTGATCCACGACGACCTGGACCTGCCCCTGGGGCGGATGAAGTTCAAGCGCGGCGGCTCCGACGCCGGGCACAACGGGGTGGCCTCCGTCACCGAACATCTGGGCACGCCGAACACCCTGCGCCTGCGCCTGGGCATCGGGCGGCCCGAAGCCCGCCACGGCGCGCGGGACTATGTGCTCGAACCCTTCACCGAGCAGGAAATGGCGGTGGTGGAGGCGGTGTGCAAGGCTGCGGTGAAGGGGCTGCTGACCTACTTCCGGCGCGGGTTCGCCACGGCGGTCCAACAAATCAACGCCTTCAACGCGGTTCCGGCTGAAAATGCCGATGAAACCTAGACTTATTCCTGGAATTAGGCTAATCTGATTTTCTGTGTTTGCAATTTTCCAAGGTGTGTGGCAGCGTGGCAACCATTTTTTCCATCGGTGATCTCGTCGTCTATCCCGCACAGGGTGTAGGCAGGGTCGAGCGCATTGAAAATCAGGTGATCGGCGGCGCCAGCGCCGAGTTCTACATCGTTCGCATTCTCTCCAACAACGTGACGCTCATGGTCCCGGTGCTCAATGCGGTCAATGTAGGACTGCGCGGCGTCTGCACCAAAAAAAAGGCCCAGTCCATCGTCAAGGGCCTCCAGGACCGGTCCGACTTCACCGGCTATTCCGGCCAGAACTGGAACCGCCGTTACCGCGAATATTCCGAAAAGCTCAAAAGCCAGGACCTGGCCGACGTGGCCTACG
>CAYUIN010000546.1:0-2410 GCA_964444695.1 uncultured Desulfocurvus sp. | reverse complement strand
GCCTGCCCCGCGCGCCCGCCGCGTCGTCTACTAAATGGGAGCCGGACTGTAAGCCGGGTCCTGTTCCCCTTGCGGGGCGGCCATCATTCCTCTAGGGCGGCGATTGCCCGCCGCCTCAAGCAGCCTACCCGAAGGCATCGGTCGGGCCGACCTCAAGCGCCTTCCTATTTGGCCTTGCTCCGGACGGGGTTTACCGAGCCGACCGGGTCACCCCGGCCGCTGGTGGGCTCTTACCCCACCGTTTCACCCTTACCCTCCGAGGAGGGCGGTCTGTTTTCTGTGGCACTATCCGGGGATTTCGCCCCCTGGACGTTATCCAGCGTCCCGCCCTGCGGAGCCCGGACTTTCCTCCCCGGCCCTTGCGGGCCGCGGCGATGGCCCGTCCGGCTCCCAAGTATGCATCGCTCCCCCCGCGCGTCGGCGTGGCGCGGCGTGGGGTCGTTGGGGTCTAGTCTTCGTCGGTCCCGGCGGCGTCGTCCTCGCCGTCCACGGTCTCGGGGGCCTCGTCGTCGGCCTCCGGGGCCTCGGCTTCCTCGGCGTCCTCGTCGGACACGGGGTGCTTGATGCGGTCCACGGTGCCCGCCAGGGTCACGTCGCAGGCCTGGAAGTGCTCGCACCAGTAGATCAGCCGCTGGCAGTTGGGGCAGGACAGGATGGTCTCGCCCTTTTGCAGGTCGTTGAACGACTGCGGAGGAATCTGGATGAAGCAGCCCGAGCACACGCCCGCGGTGACGGGCACGATGACCGGGTTGGAGATGCGCGAGCGGATGAATTCGTAGCGCTTGAGCACGGGCGCGGGCACGACCTTGCAGGCGTCCTCGCGCTCGCCCAGCAGGCGGGAGAGTTCCTTCTTGGCCGTGGCGGTGCGCTTCTTGAGGTTGGAGCGGCACTCCTCCAGGCGGGTCAGCAGCTCCTCGCGCTCGGCGGCCAGTTCGGCCATCATGGTGTTCTGGCGCTCGATCTCCTCGGCCAGGGCCACCTTCTCCTCCTCGCGGGTGCGGGTGGCCTTCTCCATGTTGTCCATCTCGCGCATCATGGCGTGATATTCGCGCGTGTTGCCCGCCATCATCAGCTTGTTCTTGCTGTTCTTGATGCGCGAGGCGCTGTCCTCGATCTCCTGCTCCAGGCGCTTGCGCTGGGTGGCCAGGATGTCCAGCTTGTCGTCCAGAAGGACCTTGCGCTTCTCCATCTCCGCGTCCTTGGCCTCCAGTTCGGCCACTTCGCGGGGCAGGCTTTCCAGCTCGTTTTCGAGGACCAGGATCTCGTCGTCGACCTTCTGCAGCACGACGAGTTTTTCGATCTGTTCGAGGTACATGCTCAAGGGACTTTCCTCCATGGCCCGCCGCGCGGGGGGCCGGTAAGTTCTGTTCGTCGCCCGGCGGGGCGGCGCTTGTGTGCTATGTGCGGGGCAGGTGGACCGCCAACGGGTCCCTGCCCGGGAAAAACTTCGTCGTCACGCCCGCCGGGGCCAGGCGTTGGTCCAGCAGGGCGGCCAGCTCGCGGGTCATGCGCTCCTCCAGGGAGAAATGCCCCACGTCCACCAGGGCGATGGGCGTTTCCATGGCCTGGTGGTACTTGAGGTCCCCGGTGACCAGCACGTCCGCCCCGGCGGCCAGGGCCTCGGCGGCCAGCGAGGCGCCCGAGCCCGTGCAGTACGCCACGCGCGCCACGCGCGCGGGCAGCGGCCCGGCCAGGGTCCAGAAGCTCCGGTCCACCAGCGCGGCCAGGGCCCTTGCGAAGGCCTCCCAGCCCAGCGCGGCGGGCAGCGCCCCGCAGACGCCGATGCCCACGCCCGGGTCCGCCGGGTCCGTGGGTTCGAGCACCTCGAGATCCGTCAGGCCCAGGGCGCGCGCGAGCCAGCCCGCCGGGCCGCCCGGTTGGGCGTCCAGCGAGGTGTGGGCCGCGTAGTGCCAGGCCCCGGAGGCCAGAAAGGCCCGCGCGGCGTCCAGGAAATATCCCGGGCGCGACAAGGGCTGCGGGGCCATGGTCAGCGGGTGGTGCGTGAGCACCAGGTCCGCGCCCCAGTCCAGGGCCTCGGCCACGGCGGCGGGCGCCGGGTCGATGGTCACGGCCAGGCGCCGCACGTCCTCGCGGGTGCCCGCCACCTGGACGCCGCTGACGTCCCAGTCGCAGGCGCCGGACAGCGGCGCGATATCTTCAATGCAGGCTATGACTTCGGCGATCTTCATGGATCGTTCCTCGTGCCGGGCTGCGCCGTCTGCGGGCGGCGGCCCCGGCGCTGTCCGGGTCCTGCAGCGTCGTGCGGCGTGGTGGGCCAAGCAGGATTTGAACCTGCAACCATCCGGTTATGAGCCGGAAGCTCTGCCAATTGAGCTATTGGCCCATGCCTTGTTGGTCGAGCCGATTTTCATAGCCATAATGCTACAGTGTTGTCAAGATTGCGCCCCGG
>CAYUIN010000545.1:0-2410 GCA_964444695.1 uncultured Desulfocurvus sp. | reverse complement strand
CGCCCAGGTAGCGCTGGCGGCGGTCCTTCCAGCAGACCAGCTGCGGGATGGTGTCCATCAGGATTTCCTGGAACGACAACTGGTCGTGCATGGTCTGCTCGGCCAGGCGGCGGCGCTTGATGTTCAGGGCCAGGTACACCAGGACCACCAACAGCAGCACGAAGCTGATGATGATCGTCCAGAAGATGCCCTTGTCCAGTTCGTAGAACGCCTTGGGCTGGTTCACGATGATGCTGCCCTCGGGCAGGACGTCATCGGAAATCTTCTGGCGCCTGAGCTCGTTGTAGTCGAATTCGTAGCGCGTCTGGGCCAGGGTCTGGACCTTGAGCTGGGACACGGGCGTGCCGCGCAGCACCTTGAGGGCCATCTCCGCCACGCGGTGGCCGTGGGCCCGGCCGGAGATCAGCTTGCCGCCCACCAGGCCGTGGCCCAGCAGGAACTCCCAGCTGGAATAGATGGGCGCGGTGGTCGTGTCGTGCACCACCTCCAGCACCTCGCTGGCGGAATAGAAGCGGCCGCCGATGAGCTGGTAGAAGGGGATGAAGAAGTAGAACGTATCGTCCGCCGTCTGCCGCACCTGGGAGCGGATCTCCTGCAGGTCGTACTTGGTCCAGGCCTCCACCTTGAGGCGGCCCTCGAACATCGCCGCCGCCTCGCGCACCTGGTTCAGGATCGCCAGGCCCGTGCGCGAACGGTCGCCGATGACCACCAGCCGCCGCTTCTCGGGATGCAGCCGCAGCGCCAGGGCCAGCGTCTCGCCCACGTCGTAGTTCTCCACCACGCCGGAGATGGCCTTGCCCGCCACGCGCTCGGGCATGAAGTCGTTCACGCCGCAGAACAGGATCGGCGTGTCCGGAAACAGCGTGTCCCCGTAGTCCATGATGAAGTCGAAGGCGTTGTTGTCCGAGACCATGATCAGGTCGAAGCGCTTGCCCCGGAACTTGCGCGCGTACAGGTCCACCAGCAGCGGGCGCACGTGGGCCAGGTCGTACTTCTTGAAGTCCATGTACTCCACCTGCAGGTCGATCCCGAAGTGCGGGTCGAGCACGTCGCGGATGCCTTCCAGGATGCCGTCCGACCAGGAATAGCCGTGATGGTAGGAGTTCAGATACAGGATGCTGCCCGAGATCTCGAGGGCGGCCTCGCTGCCGGCCTTGGGGCTCTGCGGGTGCGAGGAAAAGGCCTGGGCCGCGCTGTCCGAAAAAACGGACAACAGCGCGGTGAGCAGGAAAATCAGCCCCAGCCGGGCGAAAACGGACCGCCTGGAAGCGGCGGCGACGGTGCGATGCATGGCTTGTACACTCCAAACCGCGCGGACCTTGGGCCCCCGCGCGGTGTCCCGCCGAAACTACAAGAACCGTTCCAGCGCTGCCCGGCCACAGGCCATGATAGGGCGCCCGGGCGGGTTTGAAAAGCCCCCCGCGGGGAACGCCCCGATGCGCGGCCGCGCGGCCGCCGCCGGGCCCCGGGGGCTGGCGACGCATTGCCGCCCGCCGCGCGCGGCCATGCGTCACATGGCCCTAGCCCCGCCGCCCGTGGCTGAACTCCGGCGCATACAGCCGCGAGGCCGCCCCCGGGCCCGCCTCGCCCGGCAGGATCAAGAACACCACCTGTCCCGTCCAGCCCCCGAGACGCACCGCCTCGGCCATCCCGCCCAGGGTCGTGCGCAGCACCTGCCCGTCCGGCCAGCCCACGCGGCGGCCCAGGACCACCGGCGTGTCCTGGGCCAGCCCCCCGGCCAGCAGCTCGGACCGCACCTGTCCGGCCAGCGCCGTGGACAGATAAATGGCCAGCGAACACCCGTGCGCCGCGAACGACCGCAAGGCCTCGGCCTGCGGCACCGCCGTGCGCCCCGCCGCCCGCGTCACCACCAGGGACTGCGTGCCCTCCGGCACCGTGAAGCCCACGCCCGCCATGGCCGCCGCCGCAAAGGCCGCCGTCACCCCGGGCACGATCTCCCAGCCCACGCCCTCGGCGTCCAGCAGCGCCGCCTGCTCGCGCACCGCCCCATACAACGACGGGTCCCCCGTGTGCACCCGCGCCACCACGCCCCCGGCCCGCACCGCCTCCATCACCAGGGCGTGCGTCTCCGGCAGGCTGAGCGGCGCGCTGTCCACCACCCGCGCCCCCTCGCGCGCGCAGGCCACGACCTCCCGGGGCACCAGCGAACCGGCATACAGCACCAGATCCGCCTCCCCCACCAGCCGCCGCCCCTTGACCGTGATCAACTCCGGATCGCCAGGACCGGCACCAATGAAATACACAGAAACCATACGTCTCCCTCCAGGCCCGGACGGGCCGCCCGCATCATGCCGACCAGACCCGTACTTGTCCATATGATGGGGCTGCGCGGGTGGGGGCCGGGCGAGCGTGGTCGGGATGGGCGGGGGGTCGAGAACGGGAGGCCGCC
>CAYUIN010000544.1:0-2416 GCA_964444695.1 uncultured Desulfocurvus sp. | reverse complement strand
CCGTAGACGAGCCCCTGTTCCAGGGCGCCGAGAAGTGCGAATAGGCTCATTGGATGCGTTCCGGTTGCGGTGTCGGTGCGGGTGCGGGTGCGCGAGGCCCGGCGAAAAAGGCAGGGCGCGGTCCGACCGCGCCCTTACCCCGTATCGGTCTCAAGCGCAAGTGCGCCCCTATTCGACGACCTTGTCGGCCTTCTTGATCACGTCGCCGGGAATGGCCAGGCCCTGGGCCTTGGCGGCGGTCAGGTTCAGGTGCAGGCTCATGCCCTTCTGGAACTCCACGGGCGTGTCGGCCACCTTGGCCCCGCCCAGGATGCGCCCGGCCATGGCGCCGGTCTGCTTGCCGTGCAGGTAGTAGTCGAAGCCCAGGGCCGCCACGGCGCCGCGGGGCACGGAGTCCACGTCGGCGGCGAACAGCGGCAGCTGGTTCTGCTCGCAGACCTTGACCATGGATTCCAGGGCGGAGACCACGGTGTTGTCCGTGGGAACGTACACGGCCTGGCAGCGGCCGACCAGGCTTTTGGTGGCCTGGTAGACGTCGGCGGTCTTGGAGGCGGTGGCCTCCTCCAGGGTCACGCCGCGCTCACGGCAGGCCTCCTGGAGCATGTTGACCAGGGTCTTGGAGTTGGCCTCGCCGGAGTTGTAGACCACGCCCAGCGACTTCAGACCCGGCAGCACCTCGCGGATCATCTCCAGGTGCTTGTCCATGGGCGTCATGTCGGAGACGCCGGTGATGTTCGCGCCCGGGTGGGCCAGGTCGGCCACCAGGCCGGCGCCCTTGGGGTCGGTCACGGCACTGAACAGCAGCGGCACCTCGGCCATGTGCGGGGTCTTTTTGACGATCTGCGCGCAGGCCTGGGCGCTGGGGGTGGCGATGGCCACCACCAGGTCGGGCTTCTCGCCCGCGATGGCCTGGGCGATCTGGTTGGCGGTGGCCATGTTGGCCTGGGCGTTGTGGACGTTGTAGGTCACGTCCAGGCCCTGTTCCTTGAGGCTGTCCTGCACTCCCTTGAGCACGGCGTCCAGGGCCGGGTGCTCCACGAACTGGTTCACCGAGACGACGTAGGTCTTGGCCCAGGCGGCGGGGCAGAGCAGGGCGACGACCAGGGCCGCCACGGCGAGGATGGACAGACGTTTCATGTTCCTCTCTCCCTTTGTAGAATTACTGTAACGGGTTGAGATCGCTAACGGACACGACGCGCACGCGGCGGCCGTCCGTTTCAGCCCACTGTTTGAGCGCGGCCAGGGTCTCGGGGTACGGATGGCCGATGGCCACCGCCTGCCCGCTGGCCGAGGCCATGCGTTCCGCGCGCTCCAGCTGGCGCGTCACGGCGCCCACGTCGCGGATGTTGTCCAAAAAGATGCTGCGCCGGTAGGCCCGCAGCCCGGCGGCCTTGGCCTGGGCGGCGCCCACGCTGCCCGGCGCCGTCAGGCTGTCCAGGAAGAACATCCCGCGCCGCGCCAGTTCGTCCATGACCACGGCCATCCCGGCGGCGTCGGCCGTGAAGCGCGAGCCCATGTGGTTGTTCACGCCCACGGCCCCGGGCACCTGGGCCAGGTCGCCGTCCACGGCGGCGCGGATGGCGGTCTCGTCCATGGCCGTGAACAGGGCGCCCGGGCCGGGGTTCACGCCGGGCCAGCCCTTGGGCTCCATGGGCAGGTGCAGAAGCAGCTCGCGCCCGGCCTCGCGGGCCAGGGCGGCGGTCTCGCGGCCGTGGGGCGTCCCGGGCAGCACGGCGAAGGTCACGGGCACGGGCAGGGCGGCCAGCTCGCGCGCGGCGCGCATGTCCTGTCCCAGGTCGTCGATGACCACGGCCAGCATGGCCCCGGGCGCGGGCTGGGCGGCCCTGGGCGCGGCCTGGGTGAATTCCAGGCGGTGCGTGACGCGCCCGGCCAGGGCGATTTCCCAGGCGTTGGCCCCGGTCTGGGCCAGGGACGCTTCCGGGGCCCATTTGGCCAGGGACTTGTGCAGAATCTCCACGAACCGCGCCGGGCCCTTCTCCAGCTCGATGTCCAGCAGCTGGTAGTGGAATTGCTCGTCGTGATACGTCTCCTGGCGCATCTCGCGGATGGTCAGGGCGTGCGGATCGTAGCCGGTGTAGAGCAGGGTTTCCAGGAGCGCGTAGTCCACCTGGCGCACCAGGCGTTCCAGGGGCACGCCCATGGTCTCTTCGTAGGGCAGCGGGCCCGCCGGGGCCTGGGCTTCGGGCTGGGTCTGGGCCGGGGCGGGCGCCGGGGGCGCGGGCTCGGCGGGCAGGGTCACGTCGCCGGGGGCGGGCGGGGCCTGGCGCGGCTGCGGCCGCAGGACCAGGAAACCGACCACCAGAATCAGCACCAGCGCCGCCAGGGCACCCGCGATCAGCCAGGGCCGCCGGGCGCCGATCCCGGGCTCGGGGTCGCCGGAAGGGGCGGCCTCGTC
>CAYUIN010000543.1:0-2421 GCA_964444695.1 uncultured Desulfocurvus sp. | reverse complement strand
ATAGGACAGGCCGTTCTCGCGCGCGGCGGCGTTGATGCGCATGATCCACAGCTTGCGCATGTCGCGCTTGCGGGTCTTGCGGTCGCGGTAGGCATAGACCAGGGCGCGCTCCACGGTCTCGCGCGCGGTGACGTACAGCTTGCTGCGCGCGCCACGGAAGCCCTTGGCCATCTTCAGAAATTTCTTGTGACGGCGCTTGGCGACCATCCCTCTCTTGACTCTCATGTGCTTTTCCTCCTTGGGGTGGTTTTTCCCCGCCAACGCAGCACATGGGCGCGACGGGTGGGGCGGGATTGCCCTTGAGCCCTTGGGGCTCCGGCTACTTCATGGATGCCTTGGGCACCATGCGCAGCACGTTCTTCTCCTGGGCCGACTGCACGATCTCGTCCTTGCTCAGGAAGCGGCGCCGCTTGGCGCTCTTCTTGGTCAGGATGTGCCGCATGCCGGAGCTGCGGCGCACGATCTTGCCGCTGCCGGTGAGCTTGAAACGCTTGGCCGCGCTGCGGTTGGTCTTCATCTTGGGCATGGTTTTGCTCCTTTGTGCCGTAAAAATAACGCCGCGCCCGGCCGTCGCAACGACCCGACGCGACCATGAGCCGCTTCCGTCCCCAGACACCGCCGGTCATGCCCGGCATGGCGCCCGGCATCAATCAATCCTGTTTCTTCGGCGTGAGCAGCATGGACATGGTCCTGCCCTCGCTGGCGGGCGGCTGCTCGACCTTGGCCACGTCGTCCATGGCCTGTGAGATGCGTTCCAGAATCAACAGGCCCCGGTCCTTGTGTACGATCTCTCGGCCACGGAAGAACACGGTCACCTTGCAGCGGTCGCCGTTCTCGATGAACTTGCGGATGTGCTTGACCTTGGTGTTGAAATCGTGGTCGTCGGTCTTGGGCCGGACCTTGATTTCCTTGATCTGCACCACGGTCTGCTTCTTGCGGGCTTCCTGCTGCTTTTTCTGCTGCTGATACTTGTACTTGCCGAAGTCCATGATCCGACAGACCGGAGGCCTGGCCGAGGGCGCAACCTCCACAAGGTCCAGACCCTGCTCGTGGGCCAGGGCAAGTGCCTCTTCGGTGGGCATGATGCCGACCTGTTCGCCGTCGGCATCCACGACCCGCACCTCGCGGACCCTGATCTGCCTGTTACACCGGGCTTGAATGGCAGAAGCTATAGCTCATCCCTCCACGATTGAACGGTTCGTCGCAGTCGGCCAGAATGATGGCCGCCGCCTCGTCGAGGCTCTTGAGCCCCATATTGTCTCCCCGCAGGCGCACGTTCACGCCCCGGGCCTCGACTTCCTTGTCTCCCACCACCAAGAGGTAGGGGATCTTCTCCACCTGGGCCTCGCGGACCTTGTACCCGAGCTTCTCGTTGCGCAGGTCGGTCTGCACGCGAATGCCCCGAGCGGCCAGGGTCGCGCGAACCTCCTCGCAGAACTCGGCCTGGTCGTCGGTAATGTTCAACACCCGGGCCTGCACCGGGGCCAGCCAGGTGGGGAATGCTCCGGCATAGTGCTCGATGAGCACGCCGACGAAACGCTCCACCGACCCCATGATGGCCCTGTGGACCATGACGGGACGATGCTTCTCTCCGTCGTCGCCGATGTACACCAAGTCAAAACGTTCAGGCAAGGTGAAATCGACTTGTATGGTGGAGCATTGCCACTCGCGTCCCAGGCAGTCGCGCACCTTGACGTCGATCTTGGGTCCGTAGAAGGCGCCGTCGCCCTCGTTGATGTCGTATTGCAGGCCCAGGTCGTCCATGGCGTCGCGCAGGGCCTGGGTGGCCCGGTCCCAGTCCTCGTCCGAGCCGATGGACTTCTCGGGGCGCGTGGACAGTTCCATGTGGTATTGGAAGTCGAACAGGCCCATGAGGTCCTGGGCCCACTTGATGACGCCCTTGATCTCCGTGGCCAGCTGGTCCGGGCGGCAGATGATGTGCGCGTCGTCCTGGGTGAACATGCGCACGCGCAGCAGGCCGTGCAGCACGCCCGACTTCTCGTGGCGGTGCACCACGCCCAGCTCGAAGTAGCGCTGGGGCATGTCGCGGTAGGAGCGCAGCCGGGCGTTGTAGATGAGCATGTGCCCCACGCAGTTCATGGGCTTGATCCCGTAGGGAATCTCGTCGATCTGGGTGAAGTACATGTTCTCGCGGTAGTGGTCGTAGTGGCCCGAGGTCTCCCAGAGGTCGCGCTTGAGGATCTGCGGGCCGCGCACCAGCTCGTAGCCGCGCTTCAGGTGCTCCTTGGTCACGAAGTCCTCAAGGATGGTGCGCACCAGGGCGCCCTTGGGATGCCAGTAGGCCATGCCCGCGCCGCCCTGTTCGTGGAAGCTGAACAGGTCCAGCTGGGTGCCCAGCTTGCGGTGGTCGCGGCGCTTGGCCTCCTCGATGGAGTCCAGGTACTGCTTGAGCTCCTTCTC
>CAYUIN010000542.1:0-2424 GCA_964444695.1 uncultured Desulfocurvus sp. | reverse complement strand
TCGCTACGACGATGAGCAGGACGAAGAGTCCGCCGACGACGCCGAGGGCGATGACGCCGGTGCGGACGCGACCCCGGCCGCCGCCGGGCCGACTTCCATGGCCGCCACCTTCGCCGCCGCCGCCGCCAGCGCCGTCCCGGACCGGGACGGCTCCGCGAATCCTTCGCCCACGCCCGCACGCCCCCTGGACATGGGCCTGACCGCCGCCTTCCACGACCTGGCGCCCGACCTGGGCCGGGCCCTGGCGCGCATCGCCTCCTCGCGGCATCTGCCGGAGCTTGTGGGGCGCTACGGCGCGCGCGGGGTGCCCCGACACCGCGAGGCCGGGGCGGCCTGGGCCGGGCTGTTCGGCCTTGCCGTGCGGCCCGAGGACGTGCTCGTCACCGCCGGGGCGCAGCACGCGCTGCTGGTGGCCCTGGGCGGGCTGTTCGGCCCCGGGGAGCGCATCGCCGTGGAATGCCTGACCTATCCGCTCATCAAGCCCCTGGCCAAGCGCCTGCGCCTGCAACTCGTGCCGCTGCCCATGGACGCCGAGGGCCTGGACCCGGACGCCCTGGCCGTCGCCTGCGCCCGGGAGCGGGTGCGTGGGCTGTACTGCATGCCCTCCTGCCAGAACCCGACCACCGCGCGCATGCCCGAGTACCGCCGCCACGAGGTGGTGGCCGTGTGCCGCCGCCACGGGGTGCGGATCATCGAGGACGACGTCTACGCCCTGACCGTGGCCGAGACCCTGCCGCCGCTGGCGGCCCTGGCCCCGGAGCTGGGCCTGTTCGTGGCCGCCACCTCCAAGGTGCTCTGCGACAGCCTGCGCACGGCCTTCCTCTGCGCGCCCGCCGCCGACGTCCCGGCCCTGGAGGCGGCCATCGAATGGAGCACCTGGAAGGCCGCGCCGCTGATGGCCGAGGTCACGGCCCGCTGGATCGCCGACGGCACGGCCGTCAAGACCATCGAGGCCAACCGCGCCGAGGCCGCCGCCCGCAACGCCCTGGTGGCCGAGGTCCTGGGCCCCGGCGCCTGCCGCCAGCGGCCCACGGGCTACTACGGCTGGCTGCCGCTGCCGCGCGGCTGGCGCGCCGTGGAGTTCGCGGCCGAGGCCGCGCGGCGCGGCGTGGTCACGGCCCACGGCGAGCATTTCGCCGTGGGCGGCAGCCAGGCCGAGCAGGCCGTGCGCGTCTCCCTGCTGGGCGTGCGCGACCGGGAAGCCTTGCGCCACGGGCTCTCGGTCCTTGCCGGGCTGCTTCGGCTGTAGGGAAAACCCGATTTTCAACCGGATTTTCGGCGGCGATTACGGGCGATGAGCCATGCTTGTTCGCTGTTTTGGTCGATTTCCGGCGAACAGCGCCTTCTCTGCTCGATAAATCACCACCCTCCAAGAAATATTGCCGCGCGGCGCACTATTTTTGCGACCCATCTTGAACAAGAATTTTCCACTGTGTTATACACAACGTCCGCAACGAGGAAACACCCTATTTATATAAGGAAAGGGAGACACGCATGACCCGCAAAGACAGAACCGAGGGAATCTATTCCCGCCGCGAGGTGCTGGACGAGTCCGAGCGCCGCCAATACTACACCATCCAGCTCAAGGAACTGCTGTCCTACGCCTACCGCTACTCGGAGGACGTGAAGAAGCGCTTCGACCGCGCCCAGTTCAACGTGGACAAGTTCAAGACCCTGACGGACCTCAAGCACATCCCGATTCTCAAGAAGAAGGAACTGATCTTCCTGCAGTCCATGGGCCCGCGCCTGGGCGGCCTGCTGACCAAGGACCTCGGCGAGCTGCGCCGCGTGTTCCTGTCCCCGGGTCCGATCTTCGATCCCGAGGACCGTGGGGAGGACTACTGGGGCTGGACCGAGGGCTTCTATTCGGCTGGCTTCCGCACCGGCGACCTGGCCCAGGTGACCTTCAACTACCACCTGACCCCGGCCGGCCTGATGTTCGAGGAGCCGCTGCGCAACCTCGGCTGCGCCGTGGTCCCCGCCGGGCCCGGCAACACCGGCACCCAGATCGACATCCTGCAGAAGCTGCGCGTCACCGGCTACGTCGGCACCCCCAGCTACCTGATGCACCTGGCCCAGAAGGCCGAAGAGGCGGGCATCAACCTGCGCAAGGACCTGTACATCGAGGTCGCCTTCGTCACCGGCGAGAAGTTCCCCGAGAAGATGCGCACCACCCTGGAGAAGAAGTTCGACCTGATCATGCGCCAGGGCTACGGCACCGCCGACGTGGGCTGCATCGGCTACGAATGCTTCCACACCAACGGCCTGCACATCGCCAACCGCGCCTTCGTCGAGATCTGCCACCCGGACACCGGCATCCCGCTCAAGGACGGCGAGGTGGGCGAGATCGTGGTCACGGCCTTCAACAAGACCTACCCGCTGATCCGCCTGGCCACCGGCGACCTGTCCTACATCGACCGCGCG
>CAYUIN010000541.1:0-2425 GCA_964444695.1 uncultured Desulfocurvus sp. | reverse complement strand
GTCTCCGCCGCACGCCGGGCCCGCTGCCGCATCCCGCAGCAGAGCCGTGCATCACCCCGGGGATGCAGGGCCGGTGCCGTGCGTGCCCCCGCGCCTTCTTGCAGCATCGCACTGCAATCCATCATCGATACTCCCGCGTCTATCTGCCCGGGGCCCGCAGCGTCCGCGCCGCCCGGCCCGGCCCGTGATGCGCGGGCCGGGCCGCCATGGCGGGTGCGCAATGCAATAAAAAAAATCCCCTTGCCCCTGGGCGTAAACCAAATCGCGTCAAATGCCGATAAAATACGCAGCCTTATCAGGAGGAGTCCAAATCGCCGGGCGGGCCAGGGGGTTTGACAATTCAGGCGGATGAGGCAATAGGGTGGTAAGTGCTTCACAAACCCGGAGGAAACCTATGAAAATCCGGTTTCTAGCAGCAACAGCCTGTCTGGGGTTCGCCGCAGCGCTGCTCGCCGTGGCCAGCCCCGCCATCTCCAACCAGGCCACGTTCGTGGGCTCCAAGGCCTGTTCCGAGTGTCACGAGGAGCAGTACGAAAATTTCCACAAGTTCGCCAAGAAATCCCATTCCGACCAGAGCATCAAGATCATGGCCTCCGACCTTTCGGCGGAGGAGGTCAAGGAATGCTACGGCTGCCACACCACGGGCTACGGACAGCCCGGCGGGTTCGTCAGCTTCGAGCAGACCCCGGAACTGGGGCACGCGGGCTGCGAGGTCTGCCACGGACCGGGTTCGGAACACATCGCCGAGGGGGGCGATCCGGACCTGATCAAGGGCAACCTCTCCATGGAGGACTGCACCACCTGCCACAACGAGGAGCGGGTCGGGGCCTTCAATTTCAAGCCGCTGCTCTACGGCGGGGCGCACTAAACCACTTGTGGGGGTGGACATGAACTTCATTCGCGGCTCGCTCGGCGCGAAAATTATCATACCGGTCTCCATAGTCACCATCATCACCTTCGTCGTGCTCAACCTGACGGTGTCGCACCAGCATCGCCAGTCCACCGAAGAGTTGATCAACATTTCGGCCACCAAGACCTCTTCCATCCTGCTCAACGCCATCTCCGAGCCGATGAGCATCGGCGACAACGAGGGCACCGTGGAGCAGCTCGACCAGGTGGCCAAGAACTATCCCGACGTGATGGTCTTTCTGACCAACTTCAAGGGCAACGTCACCTACTCCACCCAGCAGGACGCCGTGCGCAAGGACCTGAAGTCCCTGCACGGCGAGGGCGAGTTCCTGCCCCTGCTGGACCGCAGCCTGAAGAGCCCGACCCATGAGGGCGCGGCCCTGGAATTCAACGGCAAGCCGTATTTCGTGGCCGTGAGCACCATTCCCAACGACAAGGCCTGCCACCACTGCCACGGCGCCTCGCAGCCCATCCTGGGGACCATGGTCCTGTTCCAGGACATCACCCACCAGACCAGCCAGATGAAGAACTCCGAGCGCATCTCCGCGGCCATCTCCGCGGGCGGCGCCCTGTTCCTGCTGGTCATGCTGGGCCTGTTCATCCGGCGCATCGTCATCGGCAAGATCGTATCCATCGCCGAGATCAGCGACCGCATCCGCGAGGGCGACTACTCCGCGACCTTCGAGGTCCGGGGCGAGGACGAGCTGGCCAACCTGGCCGACAACCTCAAGGTCATGGTCCAGACCGTGCAGGACCAGCTGGAATACAACCGGGGCGTCCTGCAGGGGATCATCATCCCGCTGTTCGTCACGGACAACGACGAGCTGATCACCTACGTCAACGCGCCGATGCGCAACATCCTGGGCAAGCCCGCGAAGGACATCGAGGGCCGGACCATCGCCCAGGTCTTCTACGGCGACAACAGGAAGAGCGTCACCAACGAGGTCATCGCCAGCGGCAAGAGCATGAACGGCCAGATCGAGTACAAGCGCGACGACGGCGTGTCCTTCCCCCTGCACTACGAGATCTCCGCCCTGCGCGACGGCTCCGGCACCATCGTCGGCGCCATCGGGATGATGATCGACCTGACCCAGGAGGAGCGCGACAAGGCCCGCATCCGCGCTCAGCGCGAGAACCTGCTGGAGGTGGCCAACGAGGTCACCCAGGTGGCGAACATGCTCTCCCAGGCGGCGGGCTCGCTGTCCGACCAGATGCACGAGGTCAACCTCGGCATGGAGCAGACCGCCGGGCAGACCGCCCAGGTGGCCACGGCCATGGAGGAGATGAACGCCACGGTGCTGGAAGTGGCCCAGAACGCGGGCCAGGCCTCCGACGCCTCCCTGGGCGCCTCCAACGTGGCCCAGGAAGGCGGGACCGAGGTCGGCCGCACCGTGGAGGAGACCCGCGAAATGGCCCGGACCACCGAGGCCCTGGCCCAGACCCTGGCCGACCTGTCCACCAAGGCCGAGAACATCGGCCAGGTGATGATGGTCATCAACGACATCGCCGACCAGAC
>CAYUIN010000540.1:0-2430 GCA_964444695.1 uncultured Desulfocurvus sp. | reverse complement strand
GGGCCTCGGCGGTCAGGGCGTAGGTCATGCCCGCGCCCCAGACCTCCTGGGCGTCCACGGGCGCGGCCAGACGGAGCGGGGCGCTCCCGGCCAGCAGGGCGTCCGCCTCCGCCAGGACGGGCAGCCCGTCGCCCAGTTCCGCCAGGGCCTCACCCAGCCCCGCGCCGAAGGCCCGCAGCATGGCTCCGATGTCCGCCAGGCGCGGATCGTCCAGGGGGCGCAGGTCCAGGGCCCGGCCGTCGCGGATCAGCGCCGGGAAGGCCGCCTCGCCAGGGGCCGCCAGGCGGCACAGGCCCAGGCCGGGAAGGGATGTCGGCGCGGTGCTCATGAGCGGGCTCCGGGGGCCCCGGCAAAGCGCGAAAACGGCACGAACAACTGGCCGTCATCGTCGCGCAGGACCTGCCGGTAGCCTTCGCAATGCGGGTTCAGGTTGCGCACGGGTTCGCCTCGTCCGTCCAGGATGTCCTTCAGGTAGCCGTACACGTCCGAGGCGCGGATGAATTCGATGCAGCGGCGGTCGCGGTATTTGCAGGCCCAGGAGCAGTCGTAGCAGTCCAGGCCGTGGTGGATGACGAACTGGCTGCCCTCGGTCTCCGGCCAGGGGAAGAAGCGGCCGAACCCGCCGCCGCCCATGACGACCACCGTATGCGGCACCAGCATGGCCGCCAGGTGCGTGAGCCCCGTGTCGTTGCCCAGGAACACGGACAAGTTCCGGATGCGGTCCTTGGACTGGACGAAGTTCAGCTTGCCCACTTGGTCTTCGCATTCGGGATGGCGCTGGACCAGGGCCTCGGCCAGGGGCTTGGCGTCCCCGCCGCCGAACAGGGCCACCTTCCAGCCGTCGGCCAGGAGCATGGGAATCAGGTCCAGCCAGTAGCCGATGGGCCACTTGCGGTTGCCGCCGATGCACAGGCCGATGGTCCCGGCCTCGGGAGCCGACGACCCGGGCGCCACGAAGTCCAGCCTCGGGGCGGTGTCGAAGGGAGCGCCGAAGACGTGTTCCAGGAATTCGGCGTAGTAGGCCATTTCCGAGAGCACGTCCGGGTTTCCCGTGTGGCGGGTCCAGCCCCGGGAGCAGCGCTGGGCCTCGGCCTGGGAGATGTTCGTGGGGATCTGCCAGCAGCAGTGCCGCTGCCCGGCCCGCACGGCGTTCATCAGCACCAGCGAGTTCTTGCGGATGTACCGGCGCAGGGTGATGGCCGTGTCGTAGGTGGTCCCGCCCAGGCTGGCCAGCAGGCGCTTGTCGTCGGCGCTGCCCGTGGGCCGCAGCAGGCCCAGGCGCCGGGCCACGGGCGCGAAGGTCAGCGACTCGCGCGAGGTGTACAGGATGGTCCTCAGCCCGGGGATGGCCTGGGCGATGCCCTTGTTCACGGCGCAGGTGACGAGGTCCACGGCATCGAACCGCTCGGCCAGCTGGGCGATGAGGCCCGAGGCCATGATCAGGTCGCCGATGCCGTCGTTCTTGATGATCAGGCAGGATGTCATTCGAGTCTTCCGGGAAGTAGGTACAGGCCGCAGGGCTTTCAGTCTTTGCCGAGCGTCACGATCTTGTCGGTCGCGAGGTCCTCGACCATCCGTTGGGCGATGAGGCCGTAGCCGTCCTTGTTGGGATGGCGTGGGTCGCGAAACAGCCCTCCGGAGCGGCCGTCGAAGAGCGCCGAGATGTCGCGGCAGTAGTCCGCGCCCCGGGCCAGCGCGGCGGCCTGGCCATAGAATTCACGCAGCAGCGCGGGGTAGTCGATGTTCTTGGTCTTGCGCTCGGCGACCATGCCCTCGTACAGCTCGCGCTCCCTGGCGTCGGGCTCGTAGCTGCCGATGCCCATGGTCGGTTGCAGGTAATTCACGAAATGGATGCCGTATTCGGCGGTCACGGCGTGCATTGTGCGCACGTTGCGGAACCATTGTTCGTACGCCTGGATGTCGCTGGGCGTGCCCCAGTTGATGCCGGTGATGGCCTTGTCCTCGTCCATGGTGCGCTTGTTGAGCGCCAGGCCGAGAAGGGCCATGACGTTGGGCAGCACGGGGCTGGGGTTGGCGCCGGTCAACACGTGTTCGAACAGCCGCTGCTGGTAGCGGTGGACCATGGGATGGCGGGGCATGGAGTGCACGAAGGCCATGTCGTTGATGCCGTTGAGGTCCAGGAGCACGTCCACGTCCATGGGCAGCACGTCGCGGATGCACTTGAAGACTTCCTGGCTGGACGAGTAGCCGGACACGCCGCCGTTGAAGACGACGTTGGGCACGCCGCGCTTTTCCAGCAATTCGTGCAGTTGCTTGGGCCAGTTGTTCAGATCGAAGGCGTCGGTGGTGGAGCCGCCCAGGGCGCAGATGCGCAGCACGCCGGGGCGCGGGGCGGGGTCGCCGAACACGGCGAAGTTGGGCAGCACGCCGAAGGAGGCGTCGCGCCCGGTGGCCAGGACGTTGTCGTGG
>CAYUIN010000539.1:0-2435 GCA_964444695.1 uncultured Desulfocurvus sp. | reverse complement strand
ATTCTCAAGGGCGCAGCCCTTGAGCCATCTCTGCTCTCTTCATCCGTAAGGCTCGGGGACTCGCCTAACGGCTGAAGGCCCGGAGGCCCCCGCCTAACGCCACTTACATCAACGGCACCACGACCACCTTCCCGCCGCTGCTGCCGGTGCTGGGGGTTGTGGAGGTGGTGGGCAGTGTCAGGCCGTCGATGGTGGCTTCGATGGTGGCGATTTGGGCATCGCTGGTGAAGGAGTTGTAGTACACGCCGCCGGTGCCCCAGGCCAGGACCTTGGTATGGGCGTCGGGTTGGAACAGGCGCAGGCCGTTGCCCGAGTCCGGGTTGACGTGTTCGCCGTGTTGGCCAAGCATCATCGGCCTGTTCGGGCAGAGGTAGAACATGTTGCTGTAGGTCTCGGTGGGCTGCCATTCGATCAGGGACAGAGCCAGGCAGCCGCTCAGATCGCTGGAGATGGGGATACGGGCGGCGGGGATGGTCACGTCGTCGTCGAACAGCACGAGGGCCTTGTGTCCGGTGGCGGTCGAGCCCAGCGGCTCGATGTCGTAGTTCGCGGTAAAGGCGATCAGTTCGTTCACGGTGCTCGTCCGCTCGAAGCGGATCTTGCTTTGCGGCAGCGCGGAGTAGCTCCCCATGTGGTTGTACATGCCGCAGTATGTATACGAGGTCGCGTCCACCTCGAAGATTTCCGTGGTGTCCAGGATCCAGCCGCTGTCATAGTACCAGCTGGTCATCAGCACGCGGCCGTTGCTGTTGTGGATCATCCGTGCCGAGGCCGGCGATACGTCCCAGACCCACGGGAAGTCCTGATCCGTGCCCCGCTTTTCCTCGACGATCCATATCCTGTCGTTCAGGGTCGTCCCGCCGCTGGTGGTCACGAAGCCGAAATAGTAGGGGATATCGTAGGACTGTGCGTGGGCGGTTGATACGAAGGAGCAGACGACGACAAAGAGCAGCATCATTCGTTTCATGGACAATCTCCCCGCCGCATTTCAGACATGCGGCTCGTGGAACGGTGTTGCGTAGGAAACGTTTGCACGTTCAATGTATGCGCAGACCATAGGACATCGCCTGGCTGCGCACAAGGTTTTGAAACACCGTCCTCGTGATGGAACTGCGCAGACGGACCGGCGGGGGAAATTCCAATGGACGGTCGGGGCGGGAACGATATGGCGGGTGAAAGAGGCGCGGCCACGCCCCATGCGGAGGGCGTGGCCGCGTCGGATTTCTGTGTGCGGGTTGTCTTACATCAGGGGCACCACAACGACCTTGCTGCCGCTGGACGGGGCCGTGGAGGACGTGGGCAGGCTGAGGGCGCCGATCTTGCCGTTGATGGTGGTCAATTCGGCGTCGCTGGTGAAGGAGCCTTCGTACGGGCCGCCGGTACCCCAGTTCACGACGAGGGTATGGGCGTCGGGATAGAACACCCGCAGGCCGTTGCCGGAATCCGGGTCGTCGTAGCCGCCGTGCTGTTGCAGCATCATCGGCCTGTTCGGGCAGAGGTAGAACAGGTTGTTGTTGATCTCCCCGGGCAGCCATTCGCTCATGGCGAAGGCCAGGCATCCGGCCAGGTCGCTGTCTCCCGGGATCCGCCCGGCGGGAATGGTCACGGCGTCGTCGACGATGATGATCGACCGGTGCGCGGTGATGGTCGAGCCGGGGGGCGTCACCGTGAAGGTGGAGCTGAAGGAGATCAGCTGGTTGAGGGGCATGTCCCGCGTGAAGCGGATGGCGCTGGTCGGCAGCACGGCGATGTCGTTGTCGTGGAAGTAGGACCCGCAGTAGGAGAACGTGGTGGCCTCGACCTTGTAGATGTCCGTCTGTTCCAGGACCCAGGCGCTGTTATCGACGTACCAGCTCGTCATCAGCGAGTACCCGTTGTAGGCGTGGACCATCCGCGCCGTCCCGGGCCCCTGGCCCCAGACCGTCGGGAAATCCTGGTTGGACCCGCGCTTGTTCTCCACGATCCATATCTTGTCGTTCAGCGTGGTGCCGCCGCTCGCCGTAACCAGACCAAAATAATAAGCGGCATCATACGTCTGCGCGCCTGCGGAGGACGCGCACACGAAAGCCAGGACCAGGGCGATGCAAAGACGCTTCATGATATGACTCCTCCCGTAACACGATCTATCAGTCTACGATGCAACAAGTATCAATTGTCCCTATACAACAGCGCTGTTTTCATTTTGCACAATAATACTCCATGTCATAGCGCCATACAATTTTGCAACATGCCTTGCACATTGGAGAAAAAAAATATCCCCGGGCAGCACGGATGTGCTGCCCGGGAAAAGGACGAAGCGGGGTACAAGAAGAAAGACGAAAAGAAATCCGGGCGGCCCGGGCGCGCGACGCTGATCCACGCCCGCCCCCGCTCGGGATTCTCAAGGGCGCAGCCCTTGAGCCATCTCTGCTCTCTTCATCCGTAAGGCTCGGGGA
>CAYUIN010000538.1:0-2442 GCA_964444695.1 uncultured Desulfocurvus sp. | reverse complement strand
GCCCTGTTCGAGGAGGAGGACTCCTACGCCGTCTATTTCCTGAAGTCCCACGGCGTCTCGCGCCTGGACATCCTGGAGTATATCGCCCACGGCACGGGCGGGACGCAGGGCACCTCCACCTCCTGGGACCGGCCCTCGCCGTCCTCGCCGCTGCCCGGCCAGAGCGGCGACGCGGGCAAGCCCCAGGAAGGCCCCGACGGCGGGACCATGCTCGACCAGTTCACCGTGGACCTGGCGGCCCGGGCCCGGCGCGGGGAGATCGACCCGCTCATCGGGCGCGACGAGGAGGTCAAGCGCACGGTGCAGGTGCTCTCGCGGCGGCGCAAGAACAACCCGCTGTTCGTGGGCGACCCCGGCGTGGGCAAGACGGCCCTGGCCGAGGGCCTGGCGCTGAAGATCCACGAGGGCAATGTGCCCGAGTCCTTCAAGGACGCCAAGGTCTTCGCCCTGGACATGGGCGCGCTGCTGGCCGGGACCAAGTACCGCGGCGACTTCGAGGCCCGGCTCAAGGGCGTGATCAAGGAACTCCTGGCCATCCCGGGCTCGATCCTGTTCGCCGACGAGATCCACACCATGGTCGGCGCGGGCGCCACCACGGGCGGGACCATGGACGCCTCGAACATCTTGAAGCCCGTGCTGGCCTCGGGCAAGCTGCGCTGCATCGGCTCCACGACCTACGAGGAGTACAAGAACCATTTCGAGAAGGACCGCGCCCTGTCGCGCCGCTTCCAGAAGATCGACGTCTCCGAGCCCAGCGTGGAAGACACGGTGGAGATTTTGAAGGGCCTGCGCCCGTACTATGAGGAGCACCACGGCGTGCACTACACGCACGGCGCCCTGCGCTCGGCGGCGGAGCTGTCCGACCGCCACCTCACGGACCGCTTTTTGCCCGACAAGGCCATCGACGTCATCGACGAGGCGGGCGCGGCCTACACCCTGCGCACCCGCCGCCGCAAGAACGACGACATCCGCCCCGAGGACATCGAGGAGGTCATCGCGCGCATGGCCCGCATCCCGTCCGAGCGCATCAGCACCTCGGACCGCGAGCGGCTGCGCAACCTGGAATCCGACCTCAAGGGCGTGGTCTTCGGCCAGGATCTGGCCGTGGAGTCCGTGGCCCTGTCCATCAAGCGTTCGCGCGCCGGGATGCGCCCCGTGGGCCGCCCGGTGGGCAGCTTCCTGTTCGTGGGGCCCACGGGCGTGGGCAAGACCGAGCTGGCCCGCCAGCTGGCCGCCGGGCTCGGGGTGAACTTCCTGCGCTTCGACATGAGCGAGTACATGGAGAAGCACGCCGTGTCCCGGCTGATCGGCGCGCCTCCGGGCTACGTGGGCTTCGACCAGGGCGGCATGCTCACCGACGCCATCCGCAAGCACCCGTACACCGTGCTCCTGATGGACGAGATCGAGAAGGCCCACCCGGACGTGTTCAACATCCTGCTCCAGGTCATGGACTACGCCACGCTCACGGACAACAACGGGCGCAAGGCGGACTTCTCCCACGTGATCCTGCTGATGACCTCCAACGTCGGGGCCTGGGAGATGAGCGGCAAGTCCATGGGCTTCGGCGCCTCGGACCACGAGGACCGCTCCGACGCCAGCCTGAAGGCCGTGGAGAAGGTCTTCAGTCCCGAGTTCCGCAACCGCCTGGACGCCGTGGTTCAGTTCCACAGCCTAACGCCGGAGATCATGGAACAGGTGGTGGACAAGTTCATGGGCGAGCTGAACGTGCGCATGGCCGAGCGCAAGGTGCGCATCCGCCTGACCGCCGGGGCCCGGGCCTGGCTGGCGGAAAAGGGCTACGACAACCAGTTCGGCGCGCGCCCCCTGGGCCGGTTGATCCAGAAGGAGATCGAGGACCCGCTGGCCGACGAGATCCTGTTCGGCAGCCTGCGCGGCGGCGGCGAGGCCGTCGTCGAGGCGCCGCGCGGCGGCAAGCGGGGCGACGGCAAGCTGCGTTTCCGCCTGCCGTCCTAGGCGGCCGGGCGGGGGAAGAGACGGGACAATCGCGCGGGCGCCGGTCGCCCGCGCGTCTTTTGGGGGGGGCTGGGGAGCCATGACCATCGACTACATCCCGCCGGGAAGCTTCTGGTTTCCCGACCCGCAGAACGCCGGGGCCGACGGCCTGCTGGCCTTCGGCGGGGACCTCTCGCCGCACCGCCTGGCCGAGGCCTACGCCCGGGGCATCTTCCCCTGGTACGGCCCCGGGGACCCGATCCTGTGGTGGTCGCCGGACCCGCGCCTGGTGCTGGAGCCCGCCGCCCTGCACATCCCCCGGTCCCTGCGCCGGGTGCTCAATTCCGGGCGCTACCGGGTGACCATCGACGCCGCCTTCGGGCGCGTCATCCGCCACTGCGCGGCCGTGCCGCGCCGCGAGGGCCGGGGCACCTGGCTGGTGCCGGAGATGATCGACGCCTACCTGTCGCTCTTCGAGCAGGGCCTGGC
>CAYUIN010000537.1:0-2450 GCA_964444695.1 uncultured Desulfocurvus sp. | reverse complement strand
TCTACCCGCGCGAGATCGACGAGGTCCTGCACGAGCACCCCAAGATCAAGGACGCCGTGGCCGTGGGCATCCCCCACGAGTCGCGCGGCGAGATCGTCAAGGTCTACGTGGTCTGCATGGACGACGAGACCATGACCAAGAGCGAGGTCATCGCCTGGTGCCGCCAGAAGCTGGCCAAGTACAAGCTCCCGCGCCAGGTGGAATTCCGCGACGAGCTGCCCAAGACCATGGTCGGCAAGGTCCTGCGCCGCGCCCTGCGCGCGGAGGAGGAGCAAAACCGCCGCGAACGCCTGGAAAAACGCGCCGCCCGCAAGAACGGCCAGTCCCAGGAACAGCCCGAGGCCGCCTACGTCCAGCCGGACGACGCCCCGGACGCCCCCGCCGCCGCCTGCGACGACGGCGACAAGGACTAGCCCCGGGCCCGCCCAAGACGACAAGCGCCCCGCACGGCTCAAGCCGCGCGGGGCGTTTCGCGTTCCCGGCCCGGGCGCAGGGCCCGCCCGGCGTGCGGCCTAGAAGCCCCGGGCCAGCTCCCGGGCCCGGACCACCGCGTCGGACTTGCGCCCGTCGCGGCCCTCCATCAGCATGCCCCGCGTCTCGGCGCTGATCACGTCCACGATGCCGATGAACCCCAGGATCATCTTCAGGTACGTGGACTGGAAGTCGTAGGTCTCCACGGGGTTGCCCTCGCCGTACTGGCCGCCGCTGGCATAGGCCACGAAGGCCTTCCTGCCCTCCAGCATCCCGAAATAGCCCTTCTCGTTCATGCCCACCGTCAGCCCGGGCTGGACGATGATGTCGATGTACTGCTTGAGCCGGTACGGAATGGCGAAGTTCCACATCGGCACCGCGAACACGTAGCGGTCGAAGCCCTTGAACTCGTCGATGACCGCCGTGACCTCGGCCCAGGCCCGGGCCTCCTCGTCGGAATGCCCGCGGCCGTGCATCACGTTGTACTTGGCCGCCAGACGCGGCCCGTCAAAGGGCGGCAGGTCCGCCTCGAACAGGTCCTTGACCACCACCTCGCCGCCCGGGTTGGCGGCCTTCCACTCGTCCACGAACGCATCGGCCACGGCCACGGAATGCGACCGCGCGCCGCGCGGGGAAGCCTTCAAATACAACAGTCTGGCCATCTGTATCTCCTTCTTCAGGGTCGTCACGGAAATTTTCCAATCGTCCCATCCTAGCCCGATCCGCAAAGCACAGTCAACGCACAGCGCAAACCGACGCGAGAAATCAAAGAACAACTGGCGCGCCGCCCCAGGTCCATGCTATAGATACCCGCAAAACCCACGGGTACCAACGCCGACCGCCCCGCGCTCAGCCCGGGCGGCTCCGGACGGGACCATGCAGCAAGACAACGACGCCGACGACAAGGGTGCCAAGCCCCTGTACATCCCCCTGCCCAGGGAAACCCTGCTCCCCGGGACGCAGGCGCCCTTCCCCGTGTTCCTCAAACGCAACGGGGGCTTCGTCCTGTACGCCTCCCACGGCGACGCCTTCGGCCCCGGACACCGCACCCGACTGGCCGAAATGGGCCACGACCAGGTCTACATCCCCGCCTCCGAGCGCCGCGAATACGAGCTCTACCTGCGCCGCAACATCGTCGCCCTGCTGCGGGACGAATCCATCCCCGCCCAGCGCCGCGCCGAGACCTGGAGCCAGACCCTGGCCGGACTGGTGCGGGAATTCTTCGACGACAACCTGAGCCCAGCCCTGGCCCGCGAAAACCTGGCCCACATGGAACGCATCGTGGCCAACGCCGCCCGTTTCTTCAACGAGCCCGGCGCCCTCAAGCAACTGGCCACGTTCATCGCCAAGGGACGCGACGAATACACCCACGGCGTGGGCACCATGGTCTACACCTGCTGCCTGATGCGCACCACCACCAGCGACGAACTGCTGCTCACCGCCTGCGGCACCGGCGCCCTGCTGCACGACCTCGGCCGCTCCCGGCTGCCCCGCTCCATCACAGACAAGGACCCCGCCCTCCACGACGAGGCCGAACGGACCATCTTCGAATCCCACCCGGCCATCGCCGTCGGCATGTGCTCCGCCATCCCCCTGCTCCCCGAAGCCGTGCAATGCATCCTCATGCACCACGAACGGCTGGACGGACACGGCTTCCCCGCCGGAGCCGCCGCACAGGACCTGCCCACACACGGCCGCGCCGTGGCCCTGGCCAACGCCTACGACGTCATGACCCGCAAACAACCCTGGCGCCCCGCCCTGACGCCCTTCGAAGCCCTCTCCCGCATCCGCGACGACCCCGGCGGCTACGACCCCGCCCTCTTCCGACACCTCGTCACCCTCCTCGCCCGCGAAAACCTCACGCCCGAACTCTGAGGCGCCCAGGGGCGCGCAGCGCGCGAAGGGGAAGCGGGGGAGAAAAGGCGAATGCCTCCGGCGACCAGGGCTCTGCCCTGGACCCGCTTAAGGGAATAATCCCC
>CAYUIN010000536.1:0-2460 GCA_964444695.1 uncultured Desulfocurvus sp. | reverse complement strand
CAATGGAACCCAAATGGTCCAAAGTGCTGCGTGACTGGATAGAGGCGCTGCTGTTCGCCCTGATTCTGGCCCTGTTCATCCGCTCCTTCGTGGTCCAGGCCTTCAAGATCCCCTCGGGATCGATGCTCCAGACCCTGCAGATCGGCGACCAGCTCCTGGTGAACAAGTTCATCTACGGCATCAAGGTGCCCTTCACCGACATCCAGCTGATCCCCGTGTCCGACCCCGAATTCGGGGACATCATCGTCTTCGAATATCCCAAGGACCCCAGCAAGGACTACATCAAGCGCTGCATCGGCCTGCCCGGCGACGTGATCGAGGTGCGCGACAACCACGTGATCCGCAACGGCGAGGCCGTGGACGAACCGTACCTGGCCGGCCTGCCCGGCGCGGGCGGCTTCGGGATGCGCGACTTCGGACCGATCACCGTGCCCGAGGGCAAGTACTTCATGCTCGGCGACAACCGCAACAACTCCCAGGACTCCCGCTTCTGGGGCTACGTGGACCGCTCGGCCATGGTCGGCAAGGCCTGGATCATCTACTGGTCCTGGAAGACCCGCCCCGTGGTCGGCCGCCCCGGTGAATACGAACTGGACTGGAGCGGCTTCCCGCCCGTGCGCCTGGGCCGCCTGGGCAAGATCCTCCACTAGCGCGCCCCGCGCGCCGACCGGCACCCGCACGGCCCGCCTCCCCGGAGGCGGGCCGTTTCGCGTTTTCGCCCCGCCTCGACGCGGCGGAGGCACTTGCCACCCTCGCCCCCTCTCCACCCCGCTCCATCCCCGCGCGGCCTTTACAAATTCGACTGCGCTCTATACACAACGTGATGCCAACCTCAGCCGCGGAGCCGCCTTGCTCGCCACCATCGCCACCGCCTCCCTGCTCGGCATAGACGCCTACCGCGTGGACCTCGAAGTGGACCTCGCCAGACAGGGAATGCCCGCCTTCACCATGGTCGGGCTGGCCGAAGGCGCCGTGCGCGAATCCAAGGAACGCGTCTTCGCCGCGCTCAAGAACTCCGGCTTCAAACTCCCGCCCTCGCGCATCACCGTGAACCTCGCCCCCGCCGACATGCGCAAGGCAGGCAGCGGCTACGACCTGCCCCTGGCCGTCGGCCTGCTGGTCGGCGCCGGTGTCCTGCCCGCCGAACGCGCCCAGGGCTGGTTCCTGGCGGGCGAATTGTCCCTGAACGGCGAGCTCAAGGCCGTGCCCGGCGTGCTGCCCCTGGCCATCAAGGCCCGGGACGAGGGCGCGCGCGGGCTGGTCGTCCCCGCAGCCAACGCCGCCGAGGCCGCCGTGGTCGAAGGCGCCACCGTCCACGGCGTCGCCACCCTGGCCGAGGCCGTGCGGCTCCTGGCGGGCGAAATCACCCCCGAACCCCAGGCCAGCGACATCGCCTCCCTGTGGGCCGCCCGCGAGGCCTTCCACCTCGATTTCTCCGAAGTCAAAGGACAGGAGCACGCCAAACGCGCCATCGAAATCGCCGCCGCCGGAGGGCACAACCTCCTGTTCATCGGCCCCCCGGGCTCCGGCAAGACCATGCTCGCCAGCCGCATCCCCTCCGTCCTGCCCCCACTGGCCTTCGAGGAAGCCCTCGAAGTCACCAAGATCTATTCCGTGGCGGGCCTGCTGGACGGCGAAGCCCTCAAGGTCGCCCGCCCGTTCCGCAGCCCGCATCACACCATCTCCGACGCCGGACTCATCGGCGGCGGCGCATACCCCCGACCCGGCGAGGTCAGCCTCTCCCACCGGGGCGTCCTGTTCCTGGACGAACTGCCGGAATTCAAGAAGCAAGTCCTCGAAGTCATGCGCCAACCCCTGGAAGACGGCCGCGTCACCATCTCCCGCGCCGCCGTGTCCCTGACCTACCCCGCGGACCTGATGCTCGTCGCCGCCATGAACCCCTGCCCCTGCGGCTACTACGGCGACTCCCGACACGAATGCACCTGCCGCGCCGAAGAAGTCCTGCGCTACCGGGGCCGCGTCTCCGGGCCGCTCATGGACCGCATCGACCTGCACGTCGAAGTCCCCGCCGTGCCCTACGAAGACCTGCGCCAGACCTCCGGCGGCATAGACTCCGCCACCATGCGCGCCACCATCGCCGCCGCCCGCGCCGTTCAGGCCGAGCGCTACAGGAACACCCCCATCCTCACCAACTCCGAACTCTCCGGACAACTCCTGGAAACCCACTGCGCCCTGGACGCCGCCGGACACGCCTTCCTCGAAAAAGCCGTGCGCTCCCTGGGCCTCTCCGCCCGCGCCTACACCCGCGTCCTGCGCATCGCCCGCACCATCGCCGACCTCGAACCCACCACCACCCTCACCACCACCCACCTCGCCGAAGCCCTGAACTGCCGCACCCTCGACCGGCGCATGTAACAGGACGGCGCGGCGACGCCGAGGGCGGCGAGTGCCTCCGGCGGTTGGGCTCCGCCCAAACCCGGCAGGGCTCTGCCCTGCACC
>CAYUIN010000535.1:0-2464 GCA_964444695.1 uncultured Desulfocurvus sp. | reverse complement strand
GGGGATTATTCCCTTGAGCGGGTCCAGGGCGGCGCCCTGGCCGCCGGAGGCATTCTGCCTTTTCTCCTGCTCCCCGTCCTGGCCGCCCGCGCGTGAGTTGTTGCCGGTTGCATCCCGGTGCTGGCCGTGGAATGTGAAATGCTGTATCATTGTCTATCGTCCCATAGCTATATTCGATAGGTTGCTCAATTATTTGGAGGGGGTATGTCCATTGCCTCGCGTCTTGTGCTGGTGCTGCTCGGGTTGTTCTGCGTCACGGTGGCTTTGGGGGGCACGACCTGGGTCTTCACGCGCGGCCAGGAGGCCGACGGCCTGGTGATCAACCTGGCCGGTCGGCAGCGGATGTTGAGCCAGAAGGCGGCCAAGGAGGCCCTGAGCCTGGGCCAGGGGACGGGGGCGCAGGACCGCGCGGGGCTGGACGCCACGGTGGCCGTGTTCGAAAAGACGCTGAGCGCCCTGCGCTCGGGCGGCGCGGCGCCGTTGACCCTGGATCCGGGCGGTGCGATGGCGGTGCTGCCTCCCAGTTCCGAGGCCGTGGGCGCGCAGTTGGACGAGGTGCGTCGCCACTGGACGGCGTTCCGCTCGCTGCTGGACGATCCTGGCGACCCCGCCCTGCGTGCGCGCATCGCCGGAGACAGCGTGGCCGTGCTGGGCGCCATGAACAAGGCCGTGGGCATGTTGCAGCACGAATCCGAAGCGGGGGTCGCGCGCCTGTTGCGGATTCAGGCCGGGGCCATCGCCCTGGCCCTGGTCGTGCTGGGCGTCTCGGTGTATTTCGTGCGCAGGCGCATCGCCGTGCCCCTCAAGCATCTCACGGACTTCACGGCCTGCGTGGGCACGGGGGACGACGTGACCGGCTGCGCCCAGGGGCATTTCACCGCCGAGCTGCTGGTGCTGCGCGAGGCCCTGACGGATATGGTCGGCTCCCTGTCCGGGACCATGGACGAGCTGCGCGAGAAGGAGCAGGTGGCGGCCAGCAGCCTGGCCGAGGCCGAGGCCGCTTCGGAGCGCGCCAACGAGGCCCTGCATCAGGCGGAAGTCGCCAAGAGCCAGGGAATGTACGACGCGGCTCTGGCCATCAAGGAGCTCACCGAGCGCATCGGCGTGGCCACGCACCGCCTGAACGACAAGATCGACGAGGTCAGCAAGGGCGCGGCGCTGCAACGCGAGCTGAACGCCGAGGCCGCCTCCAGCCTGCAACGCATGGCCGAGGCCGGGCAGGAGATCGCCGACAGCTCCACCCAGGCCGCCGACGACGCCGACAGGGCCAAGGACACCGCCGAGCGCGGCGCCGCGAGCGTGGAGGAGGTCGTCTCGGCCATCGGCGCCGTGGAGCAGAGCACGGACCGCATGAAGCGCAGCATCGACGAGCTGAACACCCGCGCCGACGGCATCGCCCAGATCCTGACCCTGATCACCGACATCGCCGACCAGACGAACCTGCTGGCGCTCAACGCCGCCATCGAGGCCGCCCGCGCGGGCGACGCCGGGCGCGGCTTCGCCGTGGTGGCCGACGAGGTCCGCAAGCTGGCCGAGAAGACCATGCACGCCACCACGGACGTCGGCGAGGCCGTGCGGGCCATCCAGGAGGGCACCCGCCAGACCCTGGACGACATGGACCAGGCCCTGGCCGCCGTGGAGCGCAGCACGGAGCTGGCCGGGGGCGCGGGAACGTCCCTCAAGGAGATCGTGGAGATGGTGGCCCAGACCTCGGCCCGCGTGCGGCCCTTCGTGACCCTGGCCGGGGAGCAGGCCGAGGCCGGGGACCGCGTGAACCTGACCATGGAACGCATCACCGAGATCGCCGATTCCTCCGTGGCCGGAGCCACGGACGGCATGGGCATGCTCGGCGCGCTGCTCTCCGCCACCGCCGAACTCGAAGACATGGTCGCCAAGCTCTCGGACAACAAGCTCGCCGTGGTCTACGAACAGGAGCAGATGCCCTCCGCCACGGCGCCGCAGCAGTTCCTGACCTGGACCCCGGCCCTGGCCGTGGGCGTGGAGAAGATCGACGAGCAGCACAAGCACCTGGTGCAGATGGTCAACCGCCTGTACGCCGCCGTGCGCGACGGCTCCGGACAGGCCGTGATCAGCGACCTCTTCGACGGGCTCAAGAAGTACGTCACCCTGCACTTCACCACCGAGGAACGCCTGATGAAGGGCATCGGCTACGCCGAACTGGACGCCCACATGGCCCAGCACCAGGCCCTGGAAAAGAAGGCCCTGGACCTGGAGGAACAGTGGAACGCGGGCGGGCGCGGCATCGAAGTCGAAACCCTGTCCTTCCTCAAGGACTGGCTCGTGAACCACATCCAAAAGATCGACAAGCGCTACTCCGACTCCTTCGCCCGCGCCGGTATCCAGTAGCGCACGGGCGGCCGGGGCGAGGCGGCCAGGGGAGGGCAGGGCGGAATGCCTCCGGCGGCCAGGGCTCTGCCCTGGACCCGCTTAAGGGGATAATCCC
>CAYUIN010000534.1:0-2465 GCA_964444695.1 uncultured Desulfocurvus sp. | reverse complement strand
GTGCGGCGGTGGTGGGGCGATGGGGGGCGGCTGGGCCGGGCTTTTGGCACGGGCGGCGCGGCGCGCGCGCCCTGGCGGGGTCTTGCGGCTCCCGGCCGCGCCGCCTGCTGCGGCGCTGACGGTGGACGCTTGCCTTGACTAGAGGCGGGCGAGTTCCACCGGCTCGACGGGGTCTTCCGCGTCCAACAGGCCCAGGCGGGCGGCGTTGTGGATCAGCTCGGCCACGGAGTCGAGCCCCAGCTTGGTGAGCGCCCTGCTCCGGTAGGTCCAGATGGTCTTGGCCGACAGGCCGAGGCGGCGGCCCGCCCGCGTGGGGCCCTCGCCCCGGGCCAGGCAACGCGCGATCTCCAGCTCCCGACGCGACAACAGATCCTGCGCCTTGGGCTCGTCCGAGGCGGCCAGCATGGCGCCCAGGGCGTTGACCAGGCTCTGGCTGACGTAGCGCCTGCCCGCCAGCACCGTGCCCACCGCGCGCAGGAACTCGGCCGCGCCCGCGCTCTTGGGCAGGAACCCCCGCACGCCGAGGCGCAGGGCCCGGGCCGCGTGCGGCACCTCCGGCAGGGCGCTGAAGGCCAGCACGGGCAGGGTCGGATAGCGGGCCGCCATCCCGCGCAGGGCCTCCCGCCCTTCCCCGGTGGCCAGACCCGGTTCCACAAGGGCCAGGTCGCAGGACGCCGCCTGCAGGGCGCGCTCGGCCTCCGTCAAGTCCCGCGCTTCGGCGAAAACCGTTGCGGGGTGGGCCTCCCGGAGGATTTCCAGGGCCCCTCGACGAACCACGTCCTGGTCGTCCAGAAGCAGGATGCGCATCGTTGTCCACCTGTGGAAAAGCTGTGTACGCAACAAAGCCCGCATGCCGCGTTTGTGACAATAAATAGACGGAAAGAATGCGTCTTGACAGCGGCTGGGTGTTTCCCTCACTATGTAAGAAATTTCTGACAAAATCCAGGAAAAACCACCAAACTGTTTGGGGCGATATGTGTTCTTTCCCTATTGACGTTCTTTCAAAGGACACATAGACAAGAGACGGGTCTAAAACCTTTTTAGAAATTCTCTTGACGACCTGCGGCCCTTGGGGAAGGGGCCGTCTCGATTGGGGGCTCGCTTATGGCGTCCAAAGGTGGATCGTCCACCGACAAATTGTTGCGTATAATCCGCGGTGAAGGCGATGGTGCCGCCTCCGCCGCAGGACGCTCCTCGTCCGGACGCTCCGGCGGCGAGCGCCGCGCCGGCGCCTCCCGCTCCGCGGACAGGCGGACCGCCGACCGGCGCGAGGGCGGCCGTGCGTCCTGGAAGGACAGCGGCGTCGGGTCCCTCGTCGTCGCCCTGACCAGCCCCCGCGCGCGCAGGCGCAAGGGCGTCACCGTGGGTGTGGATATCTCCCCGGTGAGCCTGCGCCTGGTGAAGATGTCCCACAACGGCGGGGAGTTTCCCTGCCTGTTGGACTGGCGCGAGATTCCCTTCGGCGCCAAGGTCGGGCCGGACAGCCCCGAGTTCCCCGCCTTCATGCGCCGCGAGCTGGACGATTTCTGCCAGGGCGGCCGGGGCCTCGAAATCTGGTCCCTGGTGTCCAGCGCCAAGGCCGAGCTGTTCCACGTCAACATCCCCCGCGTCCCGCCGGGCAAGCTCTCCGAGACCGTGTACTGGACCGCGCAGAAGGAAAAGCCCTTCAGCGAGAGCGAGTTCATCATGGACTTCGAGGTCCAGGGCGACGTGGAGGACAAGGGCGTGTCCAAGCGCCGCGTGCTGGTCTATCTCGTGCCCCGGGCCGAGGTGGAGCGGGTGCGCGGGCTGTTCGCCGAGTCGGGCTACAAGCCCGCCGGGCTGACCATCTCCCCCATCGCCCTGCAGACCATCTTCCGCAAGCGCTGGGTCCCCGAGGCCGAGCGGCCCTGCGCCAACGTCTTCATGGGCCGCAACTGGTCGCGCATCGACATCTTCGCCCAGGGCAACCTGGTCCTCAGCCGGGGCGTGAACACCGGCGTCAACAGCCTGGTGGAGGCCCTGGTCGAGGAATACAACGCCCAGGCCGAGACCCGGCACCGCGCCGCGATCTCGGCGGCTCCCGCCGCTCCCGCCGCCCCGGCCGCCATGCACGAGGGCGACGAGATCGTCTTCGAGCTGAACCTGGACGCCGAAGAGACCGCCGCGCCCGCGCCCGCGCCGGAGCAGGGCGCCGCCCCCGGGCCCGACCCGAAGGACGGCGAGGACATCCTCCTGGAACTGGATCTGGACCCCGAGGGCGCCGACGCCCAGCCCGCGCCCGGGCCCTTCCCCGAGCCCGCACCGGCGCCCGCCCCCGAGCCCGAGCCGGAACCCGAGCCCGAGCCCGAGCCCGAGGGCCCGCGCCTGCTGGACACCGACGCCGCCAAGGACCTGCTCTACGGCAAGCTCCTGGACCGGCCCCTGGCCGAGGACGCCGTGGGCGCCGAGTTGAGCCCGCAGGAGGTCCTGGGCATGGCCGGGGC
>CAYUIN010000533.1:0-2466 GCA_964444695.1 uncultured Desulfocurvus sp. | reverse complement strand
CGGGCACCCCGGCTGTCTTCGCCAGGGCCAGCAGCGCGAAAAGATGCTCGATGTGGCTGTGCACCCCGCCGTCGGACAACAGGCCCATGAGATGCAGCGGCCTGCCGCGCTCCTTGCAGCCCGCCAGCAGCGCGCCCAGGACCTCGTTGCCCGCCAGGCCGTCGGCCTCGATGGCCATGTCGATGCGGGTCATGTCCTGGTAGACGATGCGCCCGGCGCCGATGTTCATGTGCCCGACCTCGGAGTTGCCCATGAACCCGTCCGGCAGGCCCACGGCGCGGCCCGAGCAGGTCAGCAGGGTCGCGGGGTTTTCGGCGCGCAGGCGGTCCAGGGTCGGGGTTCCGGCGAGGCGGACGGCGTTGCCGTCGGAGGCCGGGGCGTCCCCCCAGCCGTCGAGGATCAGGAGCAGGGTCGGAGTGGGAGTCGGGGTCATGCCGTCCTTCGGGAGTCTCGGGTTGGGGCCGGGCTAGTCGTCGTAGCCGTCCGAGGCGGGCTCGTCCACGGGCAGATCCAGGGGCACCTCGCGGGCTTCGGCCCACAGGCCCTCGATGTTGTAGAAGCCGCGCGCGGACTCCTGGAACACGTGGACCAGCACGTCGTTCATGTCCAAGAGGATCCAGGTCCCGGCCTTGTAGCCTTCCATGCCCAGGTAGTCGGCGCTGTCCTTGCCCGCCATGTCCAGCACGTGGTCGGCCAGGGCCTGGGCGTGGCGCACGCTGCCCGCCGTGGCGATGACGACGCCCTCGGCGATGTCGCACATTCCGGCGACGTCCAGGGCGGTCAGGCCCCTGGCCTGCTTGTCGTGCAGCCAGGCGGCGATGGTGTGCATCTTGTTCACGGTGGCGGGGTCGATCACCGCCTGCGTCTTGTTCTTCACGGTCATTGCTTGGTTCTCGCGGGCGCTCAGGTCGCCTCGGGTTCGGGGATGCTGACGGCGACGACGTCCCTGGTCAGGCGCTTGGGCACGTGGTGCCCGCCGCGCTCGTCGCGCCAGTACTTGAATTCGTCCTGCGGACCCATGTCCTCCACGGTCACGTCCTCCACGGGCGTGCCCAGGGCCAGGACCAGTTCGATGGACTCGTCCGGGCCCAGGCCCAGGATCTCGGCCAGTTGGTCCTTCTTCACGGAGCCGATCATGCAGCCGCCGAGGCCGCGCTCGGCCGCGCCGAGCATCACGGTCTGGGCGGCGATGCCCAGGTCGCAGCGGGTCCAGGCTCCGGTCTTGCCGTGGGCCAGCAGGATCACGTAGCCCGTGGGCCGCTCGCCCTCGGACGGGCCCGGCCACTCGGGCAGATACCCGGCCCAGGCCAGGCAGTCGAACACCTTGGCGCAGGCGTCCTTGTCGGCCACCAGGGCGTAGCGCAGGGGCTGGGCGTTCATGGCCGAGGCGCAGTAGCGCCCCAGGTCCGCCAGCTCCCACAGGGTCTCGATGGCGATGGGCCGCGCCTGGTCGAAGCGCCGATAGCTGCGGTTTTTGCGCACCAGTTCGCTCAGTCGCATGGTCTCCTCCGTGGCCCCGTGCGGGGCCGGGTGGTCATAGGGCATTTCGTCGCGCCGGGCAAGCTACCCGGCCACCAGCCAGGTCAGCGGGCCGCGCGGGGCCACCAGGGCGGCGGGATACGTGTCGCCCGCGGCCTCGGGGTCGGCCTCGATGGCGCGCAGCACGGCGCGCTTGTCGGCTCCTTGTATCATGAACACCACGTTTCGCGCCATGTTCAAGATGCCCAGGGTCAGGGTCACGCGTTCGCAGGGCGGCTCGCCCAGCCCGGCGGGCACGGTGTGCACGAACTGGCGCCGGGCCTTGAGCGCGTCGTCCCCGGGGAACAGGGAGGCCGTGTGGCCGTCGGCGCCCATGCCCAGGAACACGAAGTCGAACGGGCAGCCGCCCCGCTCGTCCAGCTTGTGGCGGGTGAAGAAGGTCCGCAGGTGCTGCTCGTGCCCCACGGCGTCGATGCCCGTGCCGAACCCGCCCATACGGATGGGGTGGACGTTGTCCTTGGGCACCGGGGCCTTGTCCAGCAGGGCCTCGCGGGCCATGCGCCAGTTGCTGTCCGGGTGCTCGGCGCTCACGTCGCGCTCGTCGCTGAAGAAGAAGTGCGTCTCGTTCCAGGGGAAGGCCTCGTCGGCGGCCATGATCTCGTAGGTCCGGCGCGGGGTCGAGCCGCCGGACAGGACCATGGTGCACACCCCGCGCGCGGCCACGGCGGCCAGGGCGGCCTCGCGGGCCATGGCGGCGGCGTGTGCGGACAGGGCCTCAAAATCGTCGAATTCCAGCACGGTCACGGATGGGGCTCCTTGTGGGGCTCGGGTGTGGGGCGGCGGCGCCGGGGGGCGGCGCCCGCCCTCCGGTCCGAGAGACTGTACCTTCGACCACGGGAAAATCAACCCCCGGAGCACCGGCTTTTCCCACGATTCCAAAGGCTCGGGGGCCCGCCGGGCTTGACGGCGCCCCCGCCTCTGGGCAAT
>CAYUIN010000532.1:0-2478 GCA_964444695.1 uncultured Desulfocurvus sp. | reverse complement strand
CTTGGAATGCTTGGAGTGGACGTGCAGGTCGGCGCGCAGAAACGGCCTGTCCATGGGGGGCTCCTCCTCCGGGAGCCTGCGCCCCCGGCTCGCGGTCGTGTTGCGCAAGCGGTTACACGCGCCCCGTGTCCGGCGGGTGACGGCGCCGTGGCGCCGTGTGACGGAGCCGTGGAATTTTCGCGCCCGCGCCCGCAGGCCAGGACCCCTCGCCAGGACCTCCGGGCGGTGCTATGCTCCCCCCGGGCCCCCGGCCCGCGCCGCTCCCCGGCAGAGGTGACAATCGCCGCCAGGGGCATTACAACGGCCCTTCCAAACCACCCAACAAGGACCGCCGATGCCGACGATCAAGCCGCTTCCCGTCGCCAGGATCCGTACCCGCCTGGCCCCCGAGCGCATCCCCTTCGAGGACAGCACCCGCATCCCCGTGAACAGCAAGGTGCCGCCGCCGCAGCCCCGCGCCCTGCAAGCCCTGGAAATGGGCCTGACCGTGGACGACCCGGGCTTCAACGTCTTCGTGGCGGGCGAGCCCAACCTGGGCCGCACCTACCTGGCCATGGACTACCTGCGCCCCCGCGCCGCCAAGATGCCCGTGCCCGAGGACATGCTCTTCGTCCACAACTTCACCGACCCGGACAAGCCCAGACTGCTGCGCATGCCCGCCGGCGGCGGCAAGCGCCTCAAGAAGGAACTCGCCAAGGCCATCTCCGCCCTGCGCAAGGACATCCCCGAGTCCCTGGAAAAGGACACCTTCGTCAAGAAACGCGAGGCCCTGGTGCGCACCTTCCAGGACCGCCGCGAATCCCTGCTCCAGGAAATGGAGCGCACCGCCTCCTCCCAGGGCTTCGACCTGGACCTCGACGACCACGGCGCCATGACCCTCTACCCGCTGGTGGAAGGCAAGGTCGTCAGCGAGGACGAATACGACCGCCTGGACCCGGAACTGCGCAAGAGCCTCAAGCTGCGCGGCGACTCCATCCTCTCCGAAATGGGCAAGTCCCTGCGCCAGATCGGCAAGGAGGAGGTCGACTTCCGCGAAGACCAGCGCGGCCTGGAACGCACCGTGGTCAAGGACGCCCTGGAACGCCACCTGCGCCCGCTGCGCAAGAAATACGCCCGCAACCGGCACCTGGCCGAATACCTGCGCGCCGCCTGGGACGACATCCTCGAGAGCATGGACCAGTTCCTGCCGCAGGACTCCGCCCCCGCCGCCACAGGCCCCCTGGCCGGGCTGGAGGCCGCCGCCGCCGAAGACTTCTTCACCCGCTACGACGTCAACCGCTTCGTGGACAACTGCTCCTCCTGCGGCGCGCCCATCATCTTCGAAGACCACCCCACCGCCGCCAACCTCCTGGGCTCCATCGAGCGCGAGGCGGAAATGGGCGCCCTGTACACCGACTTCACGCTCATCAAGGCCGGGGCCCTGCACCGCGCCTGCGGCGGCTTCCTCGTGCTGCGCATCGAGGACCTCTCCCAGAACCCCGACGCCTGGGAAGGACTGCTGCGCGCCCTGCGCTCCGGAAAGTCCCGCATCGAAGACCACTCCGGCAGCGAGGAACACGCCCGCGCCAAGACCATCCAGCCCGAACCCGTGCCCCTGGACGTGCGCGTCATCCTCGTCGGCACCGACCTGGCCTACGAGGCCCTGCTCGGCATGGACGACCGCTTCCCCAAACTCTTCAAGCTCAAGGCGCACATGCAGGACACCGTGCCCCGCAACGCCTCCACCATCCGGCACTACCTGCACTCCCTGGCCCGGATCATCGACGAGACGCACCTGCCGCCCTTCGACCGCACCGCCCTGGCCGCCATGATCGACCAGGCCTCGCGCGCCGCCGAAGACCAGCAGAAACTCTCCCTGCAGCTGCCCACCGCCCGCGAAATCATGATCGAGGCCGCCGCCATCGCCCGCAAGGCCCGGCGCAAACAGGTCCGCGCCACGGACATCGAAGGCGCCGTGGCCAACCGCAAGTTCCGCGCGAACCTCTACGAAGAGGAATTCCTCCACGACTACGACCGCGAACTGATCAAGGTCGCCACCTCCGGCGCCGCCATCGGCCGCGCCAACGGCCTGTCCGTCACCATGTACGGCGACCACGAATTCGGACTGCCGCACCAGATCGCCTGCACCGTCGGCGTCGGACACGGCGGCATCATCGACCTCGAACGCGAGGCCGAACTCGGCGGGCCCATCCACACCAAGGGCATGATGATCTTAAAGAGCTACCTCCTGGGCCTCTTCGCCCAGGACAAGCCCCTCGTGCTCACCGGCAGCCTGTGCTTCGAACAGTCCTACGCGGGCATCGAAGGCGACTCCGCCTCCGGCGCGGAACTCGCCGCCCTGCTCTCCGCACTGTCCGATACCCCCATCAGCCTCTCCCTGGCCTTCACCGGCGCCGTGTCCTCCTCCGGGCAAATCATGGCCGTGGGCGGCGTCACCCCCAAGATCGAAGGCTTCTTCAAGGTCTGCTCCCGGCGCGG
>CAYUIN010000531.1:0-2489 GCA_964444695.1 uncultured Desulfocurvus sp. | reverse complement strand
TCTCAAGGGGATTATTCCCTTGAGCGGGGTCTGGGGACCCCCAGTCCTTAGCTTGTCCCGACCGAAGGGAGAGGGCGAGCTTAGGAATGGGGAGAGCAGAGATAGAGCCCCAGCCGCCGGAGGCATTCTCCGCTTGCCCTGGGCGACGCATTGCGCTATAAGCCCTGTTCACGCCGTGCGGGAGACCGCGTGGCCATTGACATAATCATGCAGAGAGGCGCGAGGGATCTGGCCCGTCGACCGCCCGGCAACCTGCTCCGAATGCGGAGAACAAGGTGCTAACGCCAGACCCGCAAGGGACCATGAGAATGATGCGCGAGCTTCAGCCCCTCCCCTTGCGAGAGGGGCTTTTTGTTTTGGCCGGGCGGCGCGCCCGGGAGAAGGACGTATGGAACGCATTGTTGATCCGAAGGAATTTCAGCGGCGCTGCATGGCGGACCGGGCCGAGGGCCTGCGCACCGCGCTGGTGCCGACCATGGGTTTTCTGCATGCCGGGCATGCCAGCCTGCTCCGGTGGGCGCGGGAGAATGCCGACCGGGTGTATCTGAGCGTATTCGTGAACCCGACGCAGTTCGGCCCGGGCGAGGACCTGGAGGCCTATCCGCGCGACGAGGAGCACGACCTGGACCTGGCCGAGTCCTGCGGAGTGGACCGGGTGTTCACACCGGAGCCCGGATCGGTGTATGATTCCGGCCATGCGACCTGGGTGGAGGTGCCCCCGCTGGCGCGGCACCTGTGCGGGGTCGCGCGGCCCGTGCATTTCCGGGGCGTGGCCACGGTGGTGAGCATCCTGCTCAACCTGGCGCAGCCCACGCTGGCCGTGTTCGGCCAGAAGGACTGGCAGCAGCTGGCGCTCATCCGGCGCATGGTGCGGGACCTGCACATCCCCACCCGCATCGAGGGCCGCCCCATCGTGCGCGAGGCCGACGGCCTGGCCCTCAGCTCGCGCAACGTGTACCTGGCCCCGGCCGAGCGGGCCCAGGCCCCCGGGCTGCACCAGGGGCTGCTGGAGGCGGCCCGGCTCGCCGGGCAGGGCCTGCGCGAGGCGGCCGCCGTCAAGGGCGCCATCGCCGCGTATTATGCGCAGCACGTGCCCCTGGGCGAGGTGGACTACATCGAGATCGTCGACCCGGACACCATCGAGCCCGTGCAGGCGCTGACCGGGCCCGCCCTGGCCGCCGTGGCCGTGCGCCTGGGCAAGGCGCGGCTGATCGACAACGAACTGCTCCCGGCGCCGCCCGAGGCGTAGGGATCGCCGCGCCGGGCCGGGCCCGGAGGCGGAACTATTTGCGGGGCGCGACGTCGCCCCGGACCGGAAAAAACAGCGAGGCAGGGACACCCGGCCCGCACGAATACCCTTCAGGAGGATCCCATGATCTGTAGCAAAGGCCGTTACCACTTCACGTCCGAATCCGTGACCGAAGGCCACCCGGACAAGGTCGCCGACCAGATTTCCGACGCCATCCTGGACGCGCTCCTGGCGCAGGACCCGTACTCCCGCGTGGCGTGCGAGACCCTGGTCACCACGGGCATGGCCATGATCGCCGGTGAGATCACCACCAAGGGCTTCGCCGACTTCCCGGACATCGTGCGCCAGACCATCAAGGAGATCGGCTACAACAGCTCGCAGATGGGCTTCGACTACGAGACCTGCGCCGTGATCTCGACCATCGACAAGCAGTCCCCGGACATCGCCCAGGGCGTGGACCGCACCGCCCCCGAGGAGCAGGGCGCCGGCGACCAGGGCATGATGTTCGGCTACGCCTGCGACGAGACCGAGACCCTGATGCCCGCGCCCATCTACTGGTCGCACCAGCTCTCCCAGCGCCTGACCCAGGTCCGCAAGGAAGGCATCCTCGACTTCCTGCGCCCCGACGGCAAGACCGAGGTCAGCTTCACCTACGAGGACGGCCGCCCGGTGTTCATCGACACCGTGGTCATCGCCGCCCAGCACGACGAGGGCGTGGCCCAGGACAAGCTGGTGGAGGCCATCCGCGAGGAAGTGATCTTCAAGACCCTGCCCGCCGAGTTCGTGGACCGCGAAAAGACCCGCGTGTTCATCAACACCACCGGCCGCTTCGTCATCGGCGGCCCCATGGGCGACTGCGGCCTCACCGGCCGCAAGATCATCCAGGACACCTACGGCGGCATGGGCGCGCACGGCGGCGGCGCGTTCTCCGGCAAGGACCCCTCCAAGGTGGACCGCTCCGGCGCGTACATGGCCCGCTACGTGGCCAAGAACGTGGTGGCCGCCGGCCTTGCCGAGGAGTGCCGCCGCCGTGCGCGCCCGCGCCGCCGTAGGTGTCGTTGATGATCTTGCGGCCCGTCAGGCCGCAGTCGCCGACCGGGCCGCCGATGACGAAACGGCCGGTGGGGTTGATGTAGGCCTTGAGTTTCTTGTCGATCAGCTCCTCGGGCAGCGACTTCATGATGACCTCGGTCATGATGGCTTCCTTGAGGTCGGCATAGGCGATGCTGTCGGAATGCTG
>CAYUIN010000530.1:0-2505 GCA_964444695.1 uncultured Desulfocurvus sp. | reverse complement strand
GCCCATTCGGGATTCTTAAGGGCGAAAGCCCTTAAGCCGCCGGAGGCAAACATCCCGAGCCCATGATCGCCCGGTCCGCCGTCGCCTCCTCCCCGCCGTCGCCGCCACCTCGCCGCGCCTCGCCCGTTGTCGGGGGTGGGGTTGTCGTGGCATGGTGCGTTGGGTGGCGGACCTGTTTTTGCATGGCGGTTGGGGGATGTGGTCGGGTCTTGGGGGGTTGGTCGGGGCGAGGTGAAATCTGGTGGGAATAGTTGGGAATAATCGTATGAACCGCTGGTTTGTTTCCGTCATGGTTTCGGCGCTGGCCGTGGTTGTCCTGGGCCTTGGAGGCTGCGGTGGCAAGCGCCCCGTGGGCGCCGGGCAGCCCGCGTCGGGGAGTGCGGCGCAGGTGGCGGAGGCCTTCGACGTCTTTTCCGGCGAGTACGAGAACACGCCGGAGATGCTGGCCCATCCGCCGCGCAGCGTGGCGGTCCTGCCCTTCGGGGGCGATCCGGCGCGCTGGCTCGGCGCCGGGCAGGACGATCCGCGTCCGGTGGTCCGCCGGGCGATGTACAATCATCTGTCGTCGCTGCCGTTTTCCGATCTGGAGCTGTACGAGACGGACGCCCGGCTGGCCGAGGCGGGGCTGACGGGGCCCGAGGACGTGGCGCGGGCGGTGGCGGACGAGCCCGGGCGGCTGCATGAGATTTTGGGTGTGGACGCGGTGGTGGTGGGCGAGGTGACGCATTTCGACCGGGCCTTCGCGGGCATCGTGTCGCAGGCGGCTGTGGGCTGCACGGTACGCATGACGGCGCTGCCCAGCGGCAAGCTGCTGTGGCGGGCGGAGCATGTCAGCCGGGGGTTCGGCGGCGGCGTGGCGGTGACTCCGGTGGGCATCGTGCTGTCGGCGTTCTCCTCGCTGTGGAACCTGCGCGACGACCAGTTGCTGCGCGAGACGGACGCGTTGTTCCGGGAGATGACGGCGACGATCCGCGTGCCGGGCAACGCGCCCGGGCCGCGCGTTGGGCAGCCGGTCATCGACCTGTTCGCGGTGATGGACCCCGAGGCGCCGTTCACGGAGGGCCGCCCGGTGGTGATGCGCCTGGTGGGCGACCCCGGGGCCCGGGCGTATGCGGAGATTTCCGGCACGGGGCGGACCGTGGCCCTGGCCCCGGCACCCGCGCCGTCGCGCCGGGCGATCCGCGCCCGGCTGCGCGAGGCGCTGGCCAGGCGCTATGCGGACCTGGGCGCGCGGCCCGAGCCCGCCGAGCTGGACGCGGCCTTGGAGGCCCTGGACCAGCGCGAGATTTACGAGGGCGCCTACTATCCCGAGCCCGGGACGGAGCGGTACGGGGCCACGGTGCGCGGGGTGCTGACGGCGGCCTCCGGGGCGCGGGCCTCGCGGCTGTTCGAGCGGCGTATCGACGTGGACGCCGCGCCGCCCGCCGCGCCGGAGAACCTGCGCGCGGACCCGGGCTCCGGGCGGGTGCGCCTGGCCTGGGACGCGGTGAACGCCACGGACCTGGCCTCCTACGAGGTCCTGGCCTCGGGCAGCGGGCTGTCGGGCTTCGCGCCCGTGGAGCGCACGGTGGAGCCGCACGCGGAGGTCACGGGGCTGGCGGATTTCACGCCGGTGTTTTTGCGGGTGGTGGCCGTGGACCGCGCGGGCAACCGCAGCATCGTCAGCCGCGCGGCCAAGGCGCTGCCGCTGCCGGTTCCGGGGCTGGCGGCGCACGCGGCGACCTCGCCGCGCCTGGGCGGGGCGGTTGAGGGCGTTTTGTTCCTGCCCGCCGAGCTGTCGCCGTATTTCGTGGAGCGCGGGCTGACGGTGCCCGCCGGGTCGGAGCTGCACGTGGCGCCCGGGGCGGTGCTCCGGTTCGCGCCGGGCACGGGGCTTACGGTGAGCGGCGCGCTGTTCGCCTGGGGCGATGCCGCGCGGCCCGTGCGCCTGGTGCCGGAGAGCCCGGCCTCCAAGCCCGGGACCTGGAACGGCCTGGTCCTGGACGGCGCCGAGCGCGCCCGGCTGACCGCGACCCAGATCCTCGGGGCGCGGGTCGGCGTCACCGTGCGCCAGTGCGCCCCGCGCCTGGACGGCTGCGTGATCCGCGCTTCCAGCCAGGCCGGGCTGCTGCTTAAGGACGGCGCCCGCCCGGACCTGACCTGCTCGCTGGTGCGCGGCAACGGCGGCATGGGCGGGCTGGTGGCCGAGGGCACGGGGCTGGCCCCGGCGGTGCGCGACACGGCCTTCGCGGCCAACGAGCCCTTCGACGTACAGAATTTCTCGCCGGTGGACCTGGACCTTTCCGGCAACTGGTTCGCCGCCGACCCGGCGCTGACCGTGCTGGGCCGCGCCGTGACCGCCCCGGTCCTGGACGCCCCGCCCGCCGGATGCCCGGCCCCGATGCCCACCACGGAGGACGCCGCCCCATGACCACCGCCATGAACCCCAACTGCGAATTGACGAACAGGGGCAGCTTGACCGGCTGCACGTTGAGGTTCTCGCCCAGGCTGAGAGCGGGCGGTACG
>CAYUIN010000529.1:0-2506 GCA_964444695.1 uncultured Desulfocurvus sp. | reverse complement strand
GGGGCTCTGCCCCAGACCCCGGAGGCATTCGTCTTTCTCACCCCTGCCGCCGCCGCCGGGTCGCGCCATGGCTAGAAGCGCATGGCGGCCAGGGTCAGGCCGTGGACGGGGAGGATGGTGGTGCCGGTGGCCTTGATTTTTTGGGCGTTGTCGTAAGCGGCGAGGGCGTCGGTGTGGACGCCGGGGCAGACGACGGGGCCGCGTTCGGGGAAGTTCTTTTCGTTGCAGCAGAAGCCGGGCATGGTCACGGGCCCGGAGGCGGTGGGGATGGTCACGGATTGGGCGCCCGGGGAGTGTCCGGGGGTCAGGGTGACGGTGATCCCGGGGACGGGTTCGGCGTCGCCGTCCAGTTCGTGGAATTCGATGTCCTCGATGTAGCACTCGTCGTAGCGGAATTCGAGGGGGTGCGGGTTTTTGCAGAAGTCGAGCTCGGTCTTCTGGACGTAGAACTGGGCATTGGGGAAGAGCAGGTTGTTGCCGCAGTGGTCGTTGTGCAGGTGGGTGAGGATGACGGTGTCGATGTCTTCGGGCGTCAGTCCTTCGGCGGCCAGGGCGTCGGTGATGGGCAGCACGGACAGGCCGGTCTGTTCGGTGAATCCGGGGGGATCCATGGCCTCGTCTTCGTCCAGTCCGGTATCCACGAGGATGGTGCGGCCCTCGCCGCGCACGAGCAGGGCGTAGATGGGCAGCCAGATGGGGTGGCCGTATCCTTGCTGGTAGGTCATGATGCCTTGGTCGAGCTGGCGTGCGCCTGTGAGCAGGGGGGTGATGGTGTACTGCATGAGTCAGGACTCCGTGGGCGTCTGGTCGTCGGTGAGCGGTGCGGGCTTGCCGAAGGCGCCGGTGAAGGTGAATTCCGCCAGGGTGCGGCGGGTTCTGGGGGCGGTTTCCATTTGCTTGAAATCGTCCGGCAGGGCCTCGGGGTCGCCGAGGGTGCCGAGGGCGATGGCGGCCACGGGTTCGTAGCCGTCCGGGATTGCGTAGGTTTCGCGGGCCTTTTTCTGTGAGAATCCGGCCATCTGGTGGACGTACAGACCCATGTGCCGGGCCTGGACGGTGAGTTGGGCCACGGCCTGTCCGACGTCGTGCAGGGCGTGTCGGTTGGGTTTGGCGCCGGACTGGAAGTCCAGCCGGGCGACGGAGAGCATCAGCACGGGGGCGGTGTGTGCCCACTGCTGGTTCTTGGGCATCAGGCAGTCCAGCATCCGGGCGTATTCGTGGGGGTCGTCCCTGGTGGCGACGATGAAGTGCCAGGGTTGTTCGTTGAAGCAGGACGGAGCCCAGCGGGCGGCCTCGAGCAGGGCGCGCAGGGTGGCCGGGGGCACGGGCGCGGGCGCGAAGGAGCGCGGGCTGAAGCGGGTGCGCAGTTCCTCGGCCAGCGGGGCGTCGGTGTCGGCGTCCTTGACGTGCCCGGGAGCGGGTTTGGTGTCGGTCATGCTTGTGCTCCGGCGTTGCAGTGCTTACACCAGGACAAGATAATAGGCCTGATGGGGGCCGCGTCAACCTCCGGCGGGGTCGGGTTTGGCGCCCGGCGGTGGCCGGGTGCGTGCCCGGGCGCCCGGCGGGCCCCGTCCCGGGGCGGCTGCGGGCGCGGCGTTTGATGTTCCGGCGGAACTGATTTATATGGGTGCGTTCACACGGCGCCCCAAACCAGAGGACCACGCGACATGAGCCACGTTTTAGGGCTTAAATTCAGCGATTACGGACAGATATACTATTTCGACTCCGGGCCTTTCGTGGTCGCGGTGGGCGATCGGGTCATTGTGAAGACGGACCAGGGCATGGGCCTGGCGTCGGTGCTCACGGTCTCCGAGCAGTTGCCCGAGGGCATCGAGGAGCAGGACTTGAAGCCCATCTTCCGCCTGGCCACGGAGGAGGACCTGACCACGGAGCAGGAGAACAAGGCGCTCTCGCGCGAGGCCTTCCGCTTCTGCCGCCAGTGCATTTCCGAGCGCGAGCTGGAGATGAAGCTGGTGGACGTGGAGGTTTTCTTCGACCATTCGAAGATGGTCTTCTACTTCACGGCTCCCGGGCGCATCGACTTCCGCGAGCTGGTCAAGGACCTGGTGAAGAACTACCGCACGCGCATCGAGCTGCGGCAGATCGGCGTGCGGCACGAGACGCAGATGCTCGGCGCGGTGGGCAACTGCGGGCAGGTGGCCTGCTGCCGCCGCTTCATGCGCAAGTTCGCCCCGGTGACCATCAAGATGGCCAAGGAGCAGAATCTGTTCCTGAACCCGACGAAGATTTCCGGCATCTGCGGGCGGCTTTTGTGCTGCCTGAGCTTCGAGGAGGAGAACTACCGCGAGTTCTACCGCCGCTGCCCGAAGATCGGCAAGCGCATGGACACGGACCGGGGTCTGGTGAAGATCCTGCGGGCCAACTTCTTCCGCGGCGGGATCACGGTGTTCACGGAGACCAACGAGGAGCTGGAGCTGACCTTGGAGGAGTGGGCGTGAGCAGGCTGAATGGCCGGAAAAAGAGAAACAGACGGCAGAGGCGCTGG
>CAYUIN010000528.1:0-2513 GCA_964444695.1 uncultured Desulfocurvus sp. | reverse complement strand
GCGGGTCCAGGGCAGCGCCCTGGCCGCCGGAGGCATTTGCCTTTTGCCTTCTCCCGCCTCTCCTCGCCCCGCCTAGCGGCGGGCGCGGAAGAAGTCGCGCAGGATCTGGCCGCAGTCCGCGGCGAGGACGCCGCCGAGGATGGGGAAGTGGTGGTTGACGAAGTCGAGGTGTGCGCCGTCCAGGCGGGAGGCGACGGCGCCGGTCTTGGGGTCCGGGGCGCCGTAGACCAGGGCGCCGACGCGGGCGTGGATCATGGCGCCGAGGCACATCAGGCAGGGTTCCAGGGTGACCACGAGGGTGCAGCCGGTGAGGCGGTAGTTGCCCAGGATTTCCGCGCCCTTGCGCAGGGCGAGGATTTCGGCGTGGGCGGTGGGGTCCTGGGTGGTGATGGGGGCGTTGGCGGCGGCGACGAGGGGGGTGCCGTCCGGGGCCAGGAGCACGGCGCCCACGGGGACCTCGCCGTGTGTGGCGGCCAGGCGGGCCTGGGCCAGCGCCAGGCGCATGGGTTCGTCCCAGGAGTCCAGGCCCGGGGGCAGGGCCGGGGCCTCGGCGGTGACGGGCGCGGGGGAGTCGGCGCCGGTCTGGTCGGGGCGTTCGGGGCTGTCTGGCATGGGGGACCGCTCGGGTTGTTCGGGGCCGGGCGCGGGGTCGGCGCGGGGGGCACCGGGTGTCGGGGACAGGCCCACGCTCGCCGGGGTCGGCAGGAGCGCAGTGCGGTGGGCCTGTCCCCGAACTATGGGGTTGCCGCGCGGGTGGCGGCTACTTGGCGCGCAGGTAGGCCACGGCGTTGTCGATGAGCGCCGTGCCCAGGGTTCCGGCCTCGCCTCGGGTCCAGCCGGGGTGGTTGGTCACGTGGTTGAAGGCCTCGGGGTGGGGCATCAGGCCCAGGACGCGGCCCGAGGGGTCGGTCAGTCCGGCGATGCCCAGGGGCGAACCGTTGGGGTTGCCCGGGTAGTCCATGGTCACTTCGCCGCTGGCCGGGTCGGCGTATTGCAGGGCGATGAGGTTGCCGTCCACGATGGCCCGCATGACCTCCTCGTCCATGGGCACGAGCTTGCCCTCGCCGTGGCGCACGGGCAGGTCCAGGGTGTCGATGCCCTTGGTGAACACGCAGGGGCAGTCGGGGTTGGCCTTCAGGCGCACCCAGCGGTCCTCGAACTTGGCGGAATCGTTGAGGGTCAGGGAGACCTGGCGCTCGAAGTACTTGCCGCCGATGGCCGGGAGCAGGCCCAGCTTGACCAGCAGCTGGAAGCCGTTGCAGATGCCGAGCACGAGGCCGCCCGCGTCGAAGAAGCTTCTGAGCTGGCTGACGATGGGCTCTCCGTCCTTGGTGTGGGCGAACTTCCAGCGCAGGGCGGCGGCCTGCGCCGCGCCCAGGTCGTCCCCGTCCAGGAAGCCGCCGGGGAAGATCAGGAAGTTGTAGTCGCCCAGGCGCACGCGCCCGGCGACGAGGTCGGAAAAGTATGCGATGTCTGCGATGTCCGCGCCGGATTGGCGGGCGGCGTGGGCCGACTCGACCTCGCAGTTGGTACCGTATCCGGTGATGACCAGCGTCTTCACCTGAGCCATGCTCTCCTCCAATGTTTTCTTGACAGGCGATTGCCCGTTGACTAGCTTACGCGAAACAGAGGGACCATAATGAGACATCCGCTCAGCGTCAACCTGGAACAATGATGACCAGGGACCTCAACATCCTGATCTTTCATGAAAAATTGATAACTTACAGAAGTTCTGCCCCCAACGCGACCCGCCCGAACCATCGGTTCCGGCGGGTTCGCACTTGATGGGCATGGCACACGATCGCGGCGGGCCGTGGGGGCCTGGTCCCCGGGCGCCGCGTTTTCATTGGACAAACAGAAACAAGGGCAGGTCCGGACCATGAAAACCAAGTTCATTTTCGTCACCGGCGGTGTGCTGTCGTCCCTGGGCAAGGGGCTGGCGGCGGCGTCCATCGGCGCGCTGCTCAAGGCGCGCGGCCTCACGTGCACCATCCAGAAGCTCGATCCGTACATCAACGTCGACCCCGGAACCATGAACCCGTTCCAGCACGGCGAGGTCTACGTCACGGACGACGGCGCCGAGACCGACCTCGACATGGGCCACTACGAGCGCTACCTCGACGTGCCCATGAGCCAGCGCAACAACTACACTTCCGGCTCCATCTACCACACCGTGATCACCAAGGAGCGCCGCGGCGACTACCTGGGCGGCACGGTGCAGGTCATCCCGCACATCACCGACGAGATCAAGAAGGCCGTGCTCTCCCTGGGCAGCGACAAGCTGGACGTGGCGCTGGTGGAGATCGGCGGCACGGTGGGCGACATCGAGGGCCTGCCGTTCCTGGAGGCCATCCGCCAGCTGCGCGGCGACCTGGGCAAGGAGAACGTGCTCTACATCCACCTGACCCTGGTGCCCTACATGCGCGCGGCGGGCGAGCTGAAGACCAAGCCCACCCAGCACAGGCGCCCACAGCCGTATAACACGATCGTCGTAGGCAACTCCGAGCACCTCC
>CAYUIN010000527.1:0-2515 GCA_964444695.1 uncultured Desulfocurvus sp. | reverse complement strand
CTGGGCATCGCCGTCCGCCTGGCGCGCGGGCTGCGATGCCCAGTCCGGCCAGGCCCAGGGAGGCCGCGAGTCCCGCGTCGAAGATGTCCATGCCGTGTCTCCCGCGCCGCCGGGTCAGGCCCCGGGGCGGATGTGCCGCGCGGCCCCGGCCACGGCCTTGTACGCCGTGGCCACGGCCAGCCCGGTGCCGCATTTCTCGCGCATCCAGTCCTGGTGCGCCAGGATGGCCCCGGCCGCGAACAGGCTGCGGGCCAGGGGCGCGCGGTTGGCGCCCAGGGGCCGCAGGGCCCCGTCCGTCTCGATGCCGCAGGCGTTCAGCGGGTGCCCGGCCCGGTCGTAGAACCGCTCGCGGTGCCACTGGGCCCTGTCTCCGGGCTGGGTCACGGGCAGGCCGAAGACCGTCTCGCGCACGCCGTCGCGCCCGGCGCGCAGGCCCTTGCCGAAAAATCGCCCCGAGGCCAGAACCACGGCCCGGGCGCGCACCGCGACCTCGGGCCGGTCCGCGCCCACGCCCAGCACCAGCCGTCCGTCCGCCCCGGTCCGCGCGTCCAGGACCATCTTCTGGGAGAACATCCGCACCCCGCGCGGCGGCAGACCCCGGTCGAAGGCCGCGCGCATCCGCCAGCCCGCCTGGGACGGCGGCATGGTCGGGATCTCGAAGACCCGCACGCCCAAGAGCCGCTCCAGGTCGCCGCGCACCTCGCGGGCGTCGGCCCGGCCCAGGGCCGCCGGGAAGCCGACCACCGCCGCCCCGCCCAGGTGCGGGCGCACGGCCTCGGCCAGGGCCCGGCGCGCCTCGGGGTCGGCCAGGGTCCCGGCCATGTGGTCCAGGTACAGCTCCTCGTCGCAGCCCGGGAAGCCGACCCGCGCGTGCCGCAGCCCCGGCCACAGGCCCTGGGCCGTGCGGGCCGCCTGGCGGGCGGAAAAGCCCTTCAGGCCGTGGAAGTCCACGATCAGCCCCGGCTCCCCGCGCTCCATGGCCAGCACGCCCTGCCACATGGAACGCGGCACGCGCCAGCTGGTCTTGGCCGTGCCCATGGCCGTCAGGACCCGGGCGTTCCGGTCCTCGTGCCCGGCGAAGGGCAGGCCCATCTCGCCCAGAAATTCGGTGAAGCGATCCACGGCGTCGCGGATTTCCCGGTCCTCGACGCGGGTGTAGGGATGCCCGGGGCAGTCCCGGCGCAGGGCGGCCAGCCCGGCCCAGGGGTCGGTCAGGCGGCGGCCCTCGGCCACGGGATGCGCGCCCAGGACGTCGATGAGCCCGGTGGTGAAGTCGATGCCGCCCACGGACCCGGCCAGGGCCACGGACAACCCCCGGTCCGAGGCGAACAGCGCCGCGGCCATGCCCGCCACGCCCGCGCCCACGACCATCAGGTCGCAGTCGTACCCGTTGTTGTTGCCGCCGTTCACCAGGCCTCCTCCGTCAGGTCCTCGAGTTCCAGCTCGAAGACCCCGCAGTGCAGGGCCTCCTGCAATTCGGCCTGCATCAGGTCCAGGCCCCAGAGCACGGGCGCCTTGCCGCGCCAGCGGCGCTGGATGAACCCGGCCAGGTCGTCCAGCCCGCGCGGGCCGTCCAGGATGCCGATGTCGTACAGGTGGGCCGTGACGCGCGGGCCGCAGAACCCGCCCTGGCACGGGCCCTTGCCCACGCGCGAGCGCAGGCCGATGGCCGTCAGCGCCGAATGCCCGTGCAGCGGGCCCAGGCCCGAGGCGATGGCCGTGATCACCTCGCGCGAGACCATCTCGCATTCGCACAGGATCACGTCGCTGCGCTCGCGCCGCAGTGCCCAGGCCCGGGCCGCGCGCCCGGCGCGGGTCCAATGCCCGGAGGCCGAGGGCGGCAGCGGCTCGCCGGCGGTGCGGCAGGGCGCGCCCGCGCCCAGCTTGGCGCAGACCATGTCGGCGGTCTTCTCGGCCATCAGGCGGAAGGTGGTCAGCTTGCCGCCGACGATGGACACCAGGTTCTCGATGCCCTCGTGGGCGTGGTCGATGAGGTCGAAGCCCCGGCTCACGCCCCGGTCGCCGCCGCCGCCGCCGTGGGGCGCCAGGGGGCGGACCCCGGCGTAGGCCCGGATGTAGCGCGTGGTCTCCAACTCGGGGACCATGGCCCGGGCGTCGTCGATCATCCGGTCCACCTCGGCCGCCGTGGGGCGGCAGAGGTCCGGCGAGGGGATGCGCACCGAGGTGGTGCCGAGGATGGAGACCGTGCCGCCGGGGACCAGGATGTCCGCGTCCGACGGCGGCCGCAGGCGGTTGATGACCCGCCGGGCGATGCGGTCCTGGGTCACGGCCAGGGTGCCCTGGTTGGCCAGCACCGGGGCGTCGGCCCCGGCCAGGGCGGCCAGGGCGCCGGACCAGGCCCCGGCGGCGATGACCACCACCTCGGCCCGCACGGCGAAGGCCTCGCCGGTGGTCAGGTCCGTGCACAGGGTGCGGACGATGCGCCCGCCCTCGCGCAGGAAGCCGTCCACCCGCGCCCCGCCGCGCGTGGGCAGGCCCAGGGCCCGGGCGTGGG
>CAYUIN010000526.1:0-2515 GCA_964444695.1 uncultured Desulfocurvus sp. | reverse complement strand
ACATTCTAAAAAAGTATGTTACCCGGCAGGCACCGCAGTTGCGGACAGGACCTCGAAACAAGGAGTGCAGCGCATCATGAACCGGCCCCGCGTCCTCCCTGCAACAATCGGAATATGTTCGGCAATCATCGCCCTCGCCCTGCTCTGGGCGCGGCCTGCGGATGCGCACAGGGCAAACGTCTTCGCCTGGGAGGAAGGTGGCACGATCAAGGTCGAGACCTCCTTCAGCGGCGGCGGACCCGCCATCAACGCCCCCGTGCAGGTCCGCGACGACGCCACGGATACGCTGCTGCTCACAGTGACCACCGACGGCCAGGGCGTGGCGTCCTTCCCCATCCCCGACGCCGCGCGCACCGCGCGCTCGGACCTGCGCCTCGTCCTGCAGGCCGGGCAGGGGCACCGGGGCGAATGGATCATCCGTGCCGACGAATACCTGGGCGCCCCGGCCGGGGCCGAGACCGCGCCCCCCGCGCCCAAGCCCGCCGCCACGGCCACCTCCGCCGCCAAGGCCGCCCCGGCCATCGACGAGGCGACCCTGGAACGCATCGTCTCCGCCGCCGTGGACAAGCAGATCGCCCCCATGCGCCGGACCCTGGCCGCCATGGCCGAGCCCGGCCCCTCGCTGCGCGACGTCCTCTCCGGGCTGGGCTACATCCTGGGCCTGTTCGGCATCGCCGCCTGGGCCCGCAGCCGCCGGGAACGCCCGTGATCGAGGAACGCCTGGCCGAGGCCGACTCGCCCCTGGCGCGGCTGGACCCGCGCGCCCGCCTGGCGGCCGCCACGGCCTGGTCCGTGGCCGTGGCCGTGGTCGCCTCGCAGCCCGCGGCCTGGGCCGCGCTGTGCGTCTCCACCCTGCTGCTGGCCGCCTCGCTGCCGCCCATGGGCCACGTCCTGCGCCGCCTGGCCGCCGTGAACCTGTTCATCGCCTTCCTCTGGGCCTTCGTGCCCTTCACCACCCCCGGGCAGCCCGCCCTGCACCTCGGGGTGCTCACGGCCACCCGCCAGGGCCTGGACCTCGCCCTGCTCGTGACCCTCAAATCCAACGCCATCGTCCTGGCCTTCATGGCCCTGGTCGCGCCCATGCCCATCTCCGACCTGGGCTTCGCCCTGCGCCGCCTGGGCGTGCCGGACAAGCTGGCCTGCCTGCTGGTCTTCACCCACCGCTACGTCCACGCCATCGCCGGCGAATACCGCCGCATGCGCCAGGCCATGAAGATCCGCGCCTTCACCCCGCGCACCGGACTGCACACCTACCGCGCCCTGGCCTACCTCGCGGGCATGGTCCTGGTGCGCGGGCTGGACCGCGCCGAACGCGTCTACGCCGCCATGCTCTGCCGGGGCTTCCACGGCCGCTTCTACGCCATCAACGGCCACGCCGTGCGCGCCGCCGACCACCTCTTCCTCGCCGCCATGCTCGCCGCCTCCGGCCTGCTGGCCTGGGCGGGCCTCGCCGGATGACCACAATGACCGCACCGCTGTTCGAACTGCGCTCCATCTCCTACGCCTACCCCGGCCGCGAACCCGTGCTCAGGGACCTCAACTTCTCCTTCTCGGAAGGCGACACCATCGGCCTCATCGGCCCCAACGGCTCCGGCAAGACCACCCTGGCCCACATCGTCATGGGGCTCATCCGCCCGACCTCGGGCAGCGTCCTGCACCACGGCCGGGAACTCACCCGCGACGCGGACTTCACCGCCATCCGCCGCGAAGTCGGACTGCTCTTCCAAAACGCCGACGACCAGCTCTTCTACCCCACCGTCCTCGAAGACGTGGCCTTCGGGCCCCTGAACCTCGGCCAGACACCGGCCCAGGCCGTGGACACCGCCCGCGCCACCCTCGCCCGCCTGGGCCTGGAAGGCTTCGAAAACCGCATCACCTACAAGCTCTCCGGCGGCGAAAAGAAACTCGTCTCCCTGGCGGGCGTCCTGGCCATGCAGCCCCGGGCCGTGTTCCTGGACGAACCCACCAACGCCCTGGACACCGAGACCCGCGCCCGCCTGATCCGCATCCTCACCGAGCAGGCCATCGCGCGCGTCATCATCTCACACGACTTCGATTTCCTTGCCCAAACCACCGAAAACATCTACGCCCTGTCCCACGGGCACGTGCACTTCGACGGGCAGACCTCGACCCACAAACACATCCACGCCCACGTCCACGGCGGCGTGCCCCACGTTCACGAACACTGCTGAACCCACGGAGCACACCAGCCATGGCCTTCCACCTGCGCCACCAGATATTCGAAGCAACCCTCGAAGCCGCCAGCGAACACGAAGACGCCACCGTCGTCCACGGCTGGGTCCAAAACGGCGGCTTCTGGCACGTCCACGCCTGGACCGAAACCCCGGCGGGCGTCCTCGACTTCACCGACTCCGACTCCCGCGAGCCCCAGGACAAGGACGCCTACTACGCCCGCCTGAACATCGACCCCGCCCTCACCGTGCGCTACGACCGCATCACCTTCTTCACCCTCTTCGCCGAACACGGCCACCTCGGCCCCTTCGACCCCCAATTC
>CAYUIN010000525.1:0-2523 GCA_964444695.1 uncultured Desulfocurvus sp. | reverse complement strand
CAACGGCTGGCCGAGACGGCCATGACCGTGGAGCGCTGGTACAAGCGGCCCCAGGAGGTGGAATGGTCCCTGGACGACGGTGGGCGGCTGTGGATTTTGCAGTCGCGCCCGCTGAGGCTGCGCCCGGCGCGCGGCCCGCGCCTGCCCGTGGACGACGCCACCCGCCGGGCCGAGGTGGTCTTCTGCGGCAAGGGCATGACCGCCCAGCGCGGGGTGGCCGTGGGCCGGGTGGTGCTGGTCCGTGACGACGCCGACCTGGACGACTTTCCCCACGGGGCGATCCTGGTCTCGCGCTACACCTCGCCGCGCTTTTCGCGCGTGATGTGCCGCGCCGGTGGCATCATCACCGACGTCGGCTCCCCGGCCGGGCACATGGCGACCATCGCCCGCGAATACCGCGTGCCGACCATCGTCGGGGCGGAGGTCGCCACCAGGCTGCTCGGCACCGGCGACGAGATCACCCTGGACGCCACCTCGGCCACGGTCTACCGGGGCCGGGTCAGCGAGCTGGACCACTTCGAGCTGACCGAGGAGCTGGTCTTCGAGGAGAGCTACGAATACCGCCTGCTCAAGCGGCTTCTGGCGCGCATCGCCCCGCTGAACCTGGTGGACCCGCACGCGGCGGACTTCACGCCCCAGGCCTGCCGCACCTTCCACGACATCACCCGCTACATCCACGAAAAGGCCGTGGACGTGCTCATCGGCCTGTCCGAAAGGCATGGGGCGCGCAACGGCTCGGCCCCGAGGCGCCTGGTCTCCGACCTGCCCCTGGGCCTGACCATCCTGGACGCCGGGGGCGGCCTGTCCTGCCCGCCGGACGCCGCCAGCGTCACGCCGGGCCAGATCCTGTCCCGCCCGCTGCGCGAGCTGCTCGCGGGCATCCGCGACGCGGACATGTGGTGCACGGACCCGGTCTCCGTGGACATGGGCAGCTTCATGTCCAGCGTGACGCGCACCTTTTGCGCCAACCTGGCGGGCCCGCGCGAGGTGGGCCGCAACCTGGCCGTGGTCCTGCCGCAGTACATGAACCTGCACCTGCGCCTGGGCTACCACTACACCATCGTCGACGCCTACCTGAGCGAGACGGTGAACGACAACATGCTCTATTTCCGTTTCATGGGCGGGGTCACGGACTTCACCCGGCGCTCCCGCCGGGCGCGGTTCATCGCCGAGGTCCTGGCCCGCTTCGACTTCCGCGTCGAGGTCCACGGCGACCTGGTGGTGGGCCGCCTGAAGAAGCTGTCCCTGCCGCGCATGGTCCGCCGCGTGCGGATGCTCGGCGGGCTCATCGGCTACACCCGCCAGCTCGACGCCCTGATGCACGACGACGCACAGATCAGCCACCACGTGGAGACCTTCACGCAGGCCATCCACGCGGTGCTCGGAGGACAAGGTGAGCGATAATCCAGCCCGCGCGGCCCGGCGGCTGCGCATCATGGTCATCGACGACGAACCCATCGTCTGCAAGCGCCTGCGCTCGGCCTTCCAGAAGGCGGGCTACGAGGTGGAGACCTTCCCCGGCAGCGCCCCGGCCCTGGCCCGGCTGGAGGAGACCGGCTTCGACGTGGTGGTCACGGACCTCAAGATGGAGGGCGCGGACGGGTTGCAGGTCCTGGCCACGGCACGCGACAAGCGGCCGGAAACCCGCGTGGTGATCATCACCGGCTTCGCGACCATGGAGACGGCCAAGGAGTCCCTGCACATGGGCGCCTTCGACTTCGTGGCCAAGCCCTTCAAGCTGGGGGACATCCTGGAATGCCTGCGGCGCATCGAGTCCGAGCTGTCCGGCCAGGCCCCGGCGGGCCCCGGGGGCCGCGCCTCGTGAGCGACGACGGACGGCGGCCCGGCCTCTGGGCCCGGACCATGGCCCGGCTGGGCCTGGGCGGGCCCGGCCCCGAACAGGCTCCCGCGCCCCGGGCCGTGGCGGCCTGGCGCGTGCGCTCGCTGTTCGTGAACTACCGCCGCATCCTGGACCAGAACAACACCGCCCTGGAGCTGATGGCCGAGATGGAGCGGGCCCTGGGCGGCGAATACATCTTCGACCGGACCTTCCTGGAGACCTCCGTGCGCCGCCTGTCCGAGCGCGTGCACCACGTGGCCTACAACCTGAACGCCCTGACGGACAACGCCCACGTGGCGCTGTACGACCGCTTCGGCGAGATCCAGGCCCGGCTGCACCAGATCATGGAAGGCGCCGCGCCCCCGGGCGCGCGCGGGCCGGTCATCGCCCTGGACGCCGTGGACTGGGACATGGAGCCCCAGGCCGGGCTGCCCGCCCTGTGCCTGAGCGAGCTGCGCCGCCGGGCGCGGGTCCGCGTGGCGGACGGGTTCGTGGTCGTCCCGGCGGCCTGCCTGGCCCTGGCGGGCTGCGCGCCGCCGCGCGGTGCGGACGAGGACGAACGCGCCGACGGGGGCGGGGACGACGATCCCCACGGCGCGTCCGGCACCGGGCACCCGGCGCCGCCGGACGCCCAAGCCGTGGCCCGGGCCGTGTCCGAGGCGGCCGGAGCCCTGACGGCGGGC
>CAYUIN010000524.1:0-2532 GCA_964444695.1 uncultured Desulfocurvus sp. | reverse complement strand
TCCGGGAGAGGGGGAGGGGGGAGACCCTTTTTTCCGCTGGAAAAAGGGTTTCCTCCCTCCCCCTCTCCCGGTTCTTACTCCCGCGCCCGCACGCGGACCCCGTCGGCCACGGCGTCCGAGGGGTGGACGATGACGGTGTCGCCGGGTTGCAGTCCGGCGATGATTTCGGCGGCCTGTGCGCCCTGGTGTCCGATCTCGACGCCGGTCAGGCGTGCGGTGTCCGCCTGGACGGTGAACACGGCCCAGCGGCCGCCGTCGCGGAACAGGGCGCCGGAGGGCACCTGGGGCACGTCGTCGCCGTGCCACAGCAGGAAGGAGGCCTCGACGCGGTAGCCGTCGCCCAGGCGTTCCCAGTCATCCGGCTGGGAGGTGATGTCGGCGATGACCAGGACGCGTTGTTCTTCCACGCCGAGGGCGGAGATCTTGGTGCTGCCGGTGGGCTCCACGGTGCGCACGCGGGCCTGGAGGGCGCCGGGGCCGCCCCAGCGCAGGAGTTGCGCGGCCGAGCCGGGGCGGATGCGCACGGCGTCTTCGCTGAGCACGTCGACTTCCACTTCCAGGGCGCGCGGGTCGCCGATTTCCAGGAGGTCCTGGCCCCGGGGCACGACGCCTTCGGAGCGGCGCAGGACGCGCAGGACCCGGCCGTCCACGGGGCTGGGCAGGGCCACGGCGCGGGCCGGGGCGTCGGCGCCCGCCTGTGCGGCGTAGTCCAGGGCGGCGGCGGCGGCGGCGAGTTCGTGTTGTGCCACGCGCACGGCGAAGCGGGCGGACTTGAGCGTTGCGGCGGCGGCGCGGGCGTCGGTTTCGGCCTTGTCCAGGGCGTCGCGGGGCACGAAGTCGCCGGAGAAGAGGCGTGCGGCGCGTTGCAGCTGGGCCTGGGCGTAGTCGTCCGCGGCCTGTGCGGCGTCTGTCTGTTGGCGGGCCTCGGCCAGGGCGGCCTCGGCGGCGGCCTTGCGGGCCCGGGCCTCGGCCAGGGTGCGCGGGTCCAGGACCTCGGAGCGCAGGGGTTCGAGGGTGGCCAGGGTCTGTCCGGCGGCGACGGGGTCGCCGGGGTCGAGCTGGATGCGGCGCAGGTAGCCCGCCACGGGCGCGGCCACGGTGTAGCGGTCCACGACGCGGGTCATGCCGTCTTCCTCCAGGGTCACGGACAGGGGGCCGCGCGTGACGGAGGCCAGCTCGCAGGGCACGGGCCCGGGGGCCAGTCCCCAGGCCAGGGCGGCGGCGGCCCCGGCGGCGGCGAGGATCAGAACCAGGCGTCTGGCGCGTGTGGCTGCACGGGTCATGGCGCGGTCACTCCTTGGTTTTGAGCACGCCCACGAGGTCCAGGGCGGCGATGCGCCGGGCCACGATCAGGGCCGAGACCACGGAGGCGGCCAGGACCACGGCGGCGGACAGGGCGTAGGTGAACGGTGTCAGGACCAGGGGCACGCGGAAGATGTCCGTCTGGATGCCCCGGATGACCAGGGCGCACAGGCCCCTGCCCAGGAGCAGGCCCAGGGGGATGGCGGCGGCGGTGAGCGCGGCCATTTCGCCCAGCAGGATGGCGGCGGTCTCGGCCCTGGTGTAGCCCAGCACGCGCAGGCTGGCCAGCTCGCGGGCGCGTTCGGCCAGGGCGATGCGCGCGCTGTTGTAGACCACGCCGAAGGCGATGGCCCCGGCCAGCAGGGTGGCGAAGAGGCCGAAGACGAGCATCTGGCGGTCCATGGTCTCCTTGTGGGTGCGGATGGAGGCCAGGCGGGCGGCGCTGCCCGCCACGCGGGGCCGGTCGCGCAGGGCGCCGAGCAGGGCGGCCTCCCGGGCGGGGTCGGTGGTCAGGTAGGCGCCGGACAGGGCGTGGCCTTCGCGCATCAGGCGGTTCAGGGCGGGCAGGGCCATGTAGCCGGACACGCCGAGGTATTCCGAGACGACCCCGGCCACGCGGACGCGGCGCACGGGGCGCGCGCCTTCCAGGGCCTCCACGGTGACCAGGTCTCCGGGGCCGACGCGCAGGATGTCGCGGGCCAGGAAGTCGGTGAGCAGCAGGCCCTGGTCCGGCAGGGGCAGGGCCCGGCCCGAGGCGTCCACCACGCGGTGCAGGCCCGCGCCGGGCTCCAGGCCCTGGATCACGGTGCGGTAGCTGCGGTGGCGGCTGCTCAGGCGCACGGGCACGGTGCGGAACGGCTCGCCGCCCAGGGCGCCGGGCAGAGCCAGCAGTTCGAACAGGGCCTTGCGGGAGGTGGGCTCGCTGAAGGTCACGGCCAGGTCCTCGCGGCTGGTCTCGTAGTACTGGCGGTCGAGGATGGCCTCGGCGGCGTCGTTGAAGAACATCCCGACCATGAGCACGGCGCAGGACATGGCGATGCCGAGCATGGAGAGGGCGGCGCGCTGCGGCGTGCGCTGGATGTTGCGGGCGATCATCCGCCCGGTCTGCCCCAGCAGGCGGCCCAGGCCCAGGCGTTCGGGCAGGGACAGGCCGTAGCGGGCGGGCGGCTCGGGGCGCATGGCCTGTGCGGGCGGCAGCAGCGCGGCGCGGCGCACGGCCCGGGCCGTGCC
>CAYUIN010000523.1:0-2546 GCA_964444695.1 uncultured Desulfocurvus sp. | reverse complement strand
TTCGGCGCCCTGGACGACGACGAGAAGGGCACGCCCAAGCCGAACCCCACGCGCTGCCGCCGCTGCGGCACCTGCATGGGCGCCTGCCCCGAGCGCGTCATCTCCTTCGACAACTACAACGTCGACCAGATCGGCTCGGCCATCAAGGCCATCAAGGTGCCCGAGGACATGGCCGAAGGCGGCCCGCGCATCCTGATCCTGGCCTGTGAGAACGACGCCTATCCGGCCCTCGACATGGCCGCCATGCGCGGCAAGAGCTGGAGCCCGTACGCGCGCATCCTGCCGGTGCGCTGCCTGGGTTCGGTCAACGCCATCTGGGTCGCGGACGCGATGTCCAAGGGCGTGGACGGCGTGATGATGCTCGGCTGCAAATACGGCGACGACTACCAGTGCCACTTCGTGAAGGGCTCCGAGATCTGCAACCGCCGCAAGGAAAACATCGCCGAGACCCTCGAGCGCCTGGGCGTGGAACCCGACCGCGTCGAACAGTACCAGGTCGCCATCGACGAGTACGACAAGGTGCCGGAGATGATCGAGGAATTCATGGCGATGATCCTTGAGAAGGGTCCGAACCCGTTCAAGGGCTACTAGGAGGAGATACCATGTCTAAAGCTGTACGGATCGAACCTGACCTGCAGTTCATCAAAGACCTGCAGGCCGTGGGCGGAGACTCGCTCAAGAAGTGCTATCAGTGCGCCACCTGCAGTGTCGCCTGCCCGCTGTCTCCTGCCGACGCCCCCTATCCCCGCAAGGAGATGGTCTGGGCGCAGTGGGGCCTGAAGGACAAGCTGGTCAACGACATCGACATCTGGCTGTGCCACAACTGCGGGACCTGTTCCGACTTGTGCCCGCGCGGCGCCAAGCCCGGCGACCTGCTGGCCGCCCTGCGCAACATGGCCTACAAGAACCTGGTGTCGCCCGGTATCATCGGCACCTGGATGAGCTCCTCCAAGTACCTGCCCATCCTCGTGGCCATCCCGGCCGCCCTGTGGCTGTTCGTGTGGTACCTGGTCAACGGGCTGACGATCCCCGAGGGCGACATCGTCTTCGGCAAGATCTTCCCCGGCGACTACACCATCGACCCGATCATGAGCCTGACCTTCTTCTTCATGGTCGCCACGTTCGCGCTGGGCGTCACCAAGCTGATCAAGTCCTTCCAGGCCAACGGCGGGACGTTCTACGTCGGCAAGAAGGAAAAGCCCTGCATCGTCGAATGCGTGAAGGACGTGCTGTTCAATGAGATCGGCCAGCACACCAACTTCAAGGAATGCGGCGTGGACCAGCCCAAGCCCGAGGACGAAGAACGCACCAAGGGCCACCTCGCCCTGTTCTACGCCTTCGTGATGCTGGCCATCGTCACCGGCGTGGTGGCCTTCGGCCACTGGGGCGGCAAGGTCATCGAGTTCATCGCCCCCATGGGCCATACCCCGATGCACCTGTACAACCCGGTCAAGATGCTGGCCATCATCGGCATGTGCCTTGGCCTGTACGGCCTGGTGAAGCTCACCGGCCGCCGCATGAACCTGGACGAGTCCAAGGCCAAGTCCAGCTACTACGACTGGTACCTGCTCGGCGTGATCTGGGCCGTGTTCGCCACCGGTACGGGAGCCCTGGTCTTCCGTCTGGCCGGCGCCGCGACCCTGGCCTACGTCACCTACTACGTGCACGTCGTCGTCGTCTGGATGCTGTTCGCCTACCTGCCCTGGTCCAAGCTGGGGCACCTGGTGTACCGCTCCGTTGCGCTGATCTACGCCCGCTACATCGGCCGCGTGCCGCTGAGCTAGGGACCAAGTCAACCGAGGAATCATTTTTCCTTGAAATATCAGGAGGAAAATACAATGGCTGAGAGCGTTGACCGCAAAGTGTTCCCCATGAGCACCTTCGCCGCCTATCTGACCGGTGAGGAAAAGGACGCGAACATGTCCGGCATCAAGGAGATGCTGGCCTACATGACCCAGCTCGAGATCGACAGCACCTCCCTGCCCTTCGCCGAGGCCGTGGCCAAGGCCTGGATCTACGAGCAGAATCCGGAGCTGATCAACATCGCGGGCAAGGCCGACCAGTTCGGCCAGCACGTGTCCGTTCCCGTGCTGCCCGACGCCCTGTCCGGCCAGATCGCCGCCATCGTGGCCAAGCTGAAGGACACCGAAGAGAAGAACAAGGCCCAGGCCACCAAGATCGCCGACCTGGAGAAGAAGCTCTCCGCGGCCCAGGCCGAGCTGAAGGAAGCCAAGGCCAAGGTCACCACCTACGAGGCCCAGCTGGGCGAGGGTGAGAAGAAGTTCCAGGTCTCCGAGGGCAAGATCGACGGCTACATCGGCAAGGTGGACACCCTGCTGGCCAAGATCGAGGAAGTCATCAAGCACGGTGTGGTTTCCGCCGCTCCTGGCGGCGCCCCGGCCGAAGGCGGCGCCCCCGCCGCCGCCGCCGACGGTCCCAAGGACACCGTGGGCGAAGTCGCCGACGACTTCGGCTTCGGCACCGTCGGTTCCGACGATGCCTTCGGCTTCTAGGCCCAAGCGTCAGGACATACGGATCAAGCAAAG
>CAYUIN010000522.1:0-2547 GCA_964444695.1 uncultured Desulfocurvus sp. | reverse complement strand
GGCCGCACCGGCCCCCGAGGTCCAGGCGCCGGACGCCGTGGAGCAGGGCGCCGAGCCCGCCACCGAGGAGGGCGCCCCCGCCGAACCCGCCGCCGAACCCGAGACGGGCGCCACCCCGGCGCCCCAGGGCGCGGAGCAGGGCGACGCCACCGCCCCGGCGGCCCAGGCTCCCTCCCTGGCGGCGGACGGCGGCGTGGACCACGAGGCGGCCCCCGCCGCCGCCCAGGCCCCGGGCGCCCGCCAGCAGGTCCTGGTCACGGCCCGCGAGGCCTGCTGGATCTACGCCAAGGTCGACGGCGGGGACGAAACCGAGGGCGGAGTCACCGTGGACGTGGTGCTCCAGCCCGGACAGACCAAGCAACTGCGCTACCACCGCGAGATGATCGTCAAGCTGGGCAACGCGGGCGGGGTCCGCGTGACCCTGAACGGCGAGCCCTATCCCGTGGACGCCCAGTCCGGCCAGGTCCGGACCCTGACGTTCGCGACCCCGTAGCGCGCCCGCGCCAGGGGGCCTCTCTTGGAATTCACGGACACCTCCATCATCCTCAAGGTCGGCCGCTTCCGCGAGATCGATCTCTGGGTCCGCCTCGCCACTCCCTCCCACGGTGTGCTCACGGCCTTCGCCTTCGGCGGCTCGCGCAGCCGTCGCCGCTTCATGGGCTGCCTCGACCCGCTCAACCGCGTGGACTTCCACTTCAAATCCGGCTCGCGCGGGGAATACCTGTACCTCATGGAAGGCCGCCTGGAGCAGGGCTGCCCGGCGCTTCGGGCCGACCCGCGCCGCCTGGGCCCCGCCGTGAACTGCGTCAAGTTCTACGAGTCCGTGTTCGAGGGCCCCGACGGCTCGCCGGAGGCCTTCTCCCTGCTGGCGGACTCGCTGCAACTGATGGAGGAGCGCGAGGACATGAGCCCCATCTTTCCCATCCTGTTCCGGGCCAAGGTGGTCTTCCTGCAAGGCTACGGCCCGGGGTTTGGCGCTTGCCCTCGTTGCGGAAAAGACTTAAGGACAACGGTTGCCCCGACGCTGCTTGTGGAACGGGGCGTCGCGGTCTGCGGCGAGCACGCCCACGGCGGCGGACGGCGCGTGGTCCTGGACCCCGAGGCCGTGGACCTGCTGGAAACCGTGCGCATGCGCTCCCCGCGCCGCTGGGCCGACGCCCAGCCCCCGCGCTCCACGCGACGGCGCGTGTTCGACGCCGTGGACGCCCTGGTCCGCTACCACCTGGGCCTGGCCTGGGAGGACGGGCGCTTCAGGCGCGTGTAGCCCGGCCGCACGAGGCACGACATCTTTCTCCGCCCCGCCGGGCCCCGGGCCCCGGGCGGATCGGCAACCAAGGAGTCACCATGCATTTTCAGGACGTCATCCTGTCCCTGCAGAAGTTCTGGTCCGAGCAGGGCTGCGTGCTGCAACAGCCTTACGACGTGGAGGTCGGCGCGGGCACCTTCAACCCGGCCACCTTCTTCCGCGTCATCGGCCCCGAGCCGTGGCGCACGGCCTACGTCGAGCCCTCGCGCCGCCCCACGGACGGCCGCTACGGCGAGAACCCCAACCGCCTGCAGCACTATTACCAGTTCCAGGTGATCCTCAAGCCCTCGCCGGACAACGTCCAGGAACTGTACCTGGAAAGCCTGCGGGCTCTGGGCATCGATCCCGCCGCCCACGACATCCGCTTCGTCGAAGACGACTGGGAATCCCCGACCCTGGGCGCCTGGGGCCTGGGCTGGGAGGTCTGGCTGAACGGCATGGAAGTCACGCAGTTCACCTACTTCCAGCAGGTGGGCGGCATCGACCTGGCGCCCGTCAGCGTGGAGCTGACCTACGGCCTGGAGCGGCTGTGCATGTACCTCCAGGAAAAGGAGAGCGTGTACGACCTGTCCTGGAACGCCGCGGTGACCTACGGCCACGTGCATCACCAGAACGAGGTGGAGCAGTCGCGCTACAACTTCGAGCTGTCCAACGCCGCCATGCTGCTGGACCTGTTCGCCAAGTACGAGGCCGAATGCCTGGCCCTGTGCGAGGCCGGGCAGCCCTGGCCCGCCTACGACTACTGCCTGAAGTGCTCCCACGCCTTCAACCTGCTGGACGCGCGCGGCGCCATCTCCATCACCGAGCGCACCGGCTACATCGGCCGGGTGCGCAACCTGGCCTCGCGCGTGGCGCGGCTGTATGCCGCACAGCGCGAAGAACTGGGCTACCCGATGCTCCCCAAGGCCTAAAAGGAACTGCACATGCGCGATTTCATTCTTGAAATAGGAACGGAAGAGATCCCGGCCCGGTTCTTTCCCAAGCTCTCCGACGAGCTGGGCGAGGCCCTGCGCTCGGCCCTGACCGAGGCCAAGGTGGACTTCGGCGAGGTCCGCACCTACGCCACGCCCCGGCGCATCACGGCCTACTTCACGGACGTCGCCGAAGAGCAGCGCCGCGAGGAGGAGCTGGTCTCCGGACCGCCCCGGCGCATCGCCTTCGACGCCGAAGGCAAGCCCACCAAGGCCGCCCTCGGCTTCGCCGGGACCCAGGGCGTGGACATCGCCGACTGCTTCGTCCAG
>CAYUIN010000521.1:0-2571 GCA_964444695.1 uncultured Desulfocurvus sp. | reverse complement strand
GCGCGGGTTGGCCCCGAGCATGGGCTGGGCCCCGGCGTCGCTGAGGTCCAGCACGGCCAGGCGCACGTGGCCCATGCCCAGGGGCCCGTCGGCGAAGGTGCCCGAGCCGTCGGGCCCGCGATGGGCCATGGCCGAGGCCATGCGCTCCAGCGTCGCGCCGTCGGCGGGGGCGCCGTCCAGGCGCAGGGCGACCGCGATGCCGCACATGATCTAGCCCTGCTCCCGGATGACGGCCGCCACGCGGCGGCAGTCGTCCTCGGTCATGCCGTTGTAGAACGGCAGGGCCAGGCTGGTGCGTTCGGCGTCCAGAGCGCCGGGATAGTCCTGCGGGTGCAGACCCAGGCGCCGGCGCAGGTGCCCCAGGGTATGCAGGGCGTGGGTCCCGGGCCGGGTGGAGACGCCGCGCGCCTGGAGCCGGGCCATGAGTTCGTTGCGCGGCATGGGCGCGCCCTGCGGGTCCACGCGGCAGACGTAGGACTGCCAGCCGTGGCCGCCGCCCTCGGGCTCGGCCGGAGTGGCCAGCCAGGGCACGTCGGCCAGGGCCTCGCCGTAGGCCCGCGCCAGGGCGCGGCGCTCGCGCAGAAAACCGTCCAGCCGCCCCAGCTGCACCAGGCCCACGGCGCCTTGCAGGTCCGTCATGCGGTAGTTGAAGCCGAGCAGATTGAAGTCCGGCAGCAGGTAGGGCTGCGGGCCCAGGTGGCGCTGCTCCTCGGAGATCTCGGCCCCGTGGTTGCGCAGCTTTGTCATGGTCTCGGCCAGGGCCGCGTCGGCGGTGGTGACCATGCCGCCCTCGCCCGTGGTCACGGGCTTGCGCGGGTGGAACGAGAACGCCGCCGCCAGCCCCAGGGCCCCGGCGGGCACGCCCTTGTACGCCGCGCCCACGGCGCAGGCCGCGTCGCAGACCAGGGGCAGGCCCGGCGCGGCCCCGGCCAGGGCGTCCATGTCCGCGCACAGGCCGAAGAGGTGCACCGGCAGCACCGCGCGGGTGCGCGGCGTCAGGCGCCGGGCCAGGTCCGCCGGGTCGATGTTGTAGGTGCGCGGGTCCACGTCGGCCAGCACGGGCGTGGCCCCGCAGTAGAGCACCACGTTGGCCGTGGCCACCCAGGTGAAGGCGGGCACCACCACCTCGTCGCCGGGGCCCAGGCCCAGGGCGGCGAGGATCAGGTGCAGCGCCGTGGTGCAGCTGGTGGCGGCCAGGGCGTGGGGCACGCCGTGGCGCTCGGCGAAGGCGCGCTCGAAGGCGGCCACCTTGGGGCCCTGGGTCAGCCAGCCGTTGGCCAGCGGCTCGCGCAGGGCCAGCCACTCCTCCTCGCCCAGGCAGGGCTTGGCGATGGGCAGGTTCAGCTTGGCCTCAGTCTTCATCGGGCAACCCCGCCTCGCGGCGGCGCAGGCGCACCAGCCGCTTGTGGTCCTCGCGCCAGCGGATCAGCTCCTCCAGGCCCCGGCGCAGGTCGCACCCGGCGCGGAAGTCCAGGTCGCGCGCGGCCTTGTCCGGCGAGCCGATGCGGTTCTTGACGAAGGTCATGCCGCCGGGCTCGTACTGGATGGACTGGTCCGAGCCGGTGATGTCGAGGATCAGCTCGGCCAGCTCCTTGATGGTGGTCTTCACCCCGGTGCCGACGTTGTAGCAGGCGTCCGTGGCCTCGGCCCGCATGGCCAGCAGGTTGGCCCGGGCGCAGTCGCCCACGTACACGAAATCGTAGGCCTGGGAGCCGTCGCCGTAGACCACGGGCGGCAGCCCCCGGTCCAGCCGGTCGAGGATCTTCATGATCACGGCGATGTACGCGCCCCGGTAGTCCTGGCGCGGGCCGTAGACGTTCATGTAGCGCAGGCCGCAGTAGTCGAAATGCTTGTCGGTGCCCTTGTAGCGGTGGTGCAGGGCGCGGCACATATGCTCCCCAGCGATCTTGGTGGCGCCGTAGAAGTTGGTGTTGTTGTACGGGTGGTCCTCGTCCATGGGCTCGTGCACGGCGTCGCCGTAGACCGAGGCCGAGGAGGAGTAGACCAGGCGCCGGACCCCGGTTTCGAGCATCGCCTCCAGGACGTTGAAGGTGCCCGCCACGTTGACCTCGAAGGCCGAGCGCGGGAAGTCCCAGCAGTGCAGCAGCCACAGGGCCGCCAGGTGGAACACGCCGTCGCAGCCGCTCATGGCCTCGCGCAGGATGTCGCGGTGCATCAGCTCCGCCCCGTTCTGGAACACGGTGACGCGCGGGTCGGCCAGGGCCTCGGCGAGGTTCTCCTCGCGCCCGCGTGAGAAGTTGTCGAAGACGCGGAGTTCGGCCACGCCCTCGGCCAGAAGCTGGTCCACCAGGTGCGAACCGATGAACCCCGCGCCGCCGATGACGAGAAACCGTTTGCCTTCAAGCTGCATTCCAGGTCGCTCCATGGGGCCCCGGGCCCCGGTTGCATGATGCCGTATCCTCGCGATGCCCGTGGGCGCATCGCCGACCGTCTACCATTTCAAACTGTTGCGGGCAACGCGGCGGCCCGCTCCAGCAGGGCCAGATAGCCCGTGGCCACGGCGCGCCAGCCGTGGCGCTCCAAGACCAACTCCCGGGCCCGCAGGCCCAG
>CAYUIN010000520.1:2324-2574 GCA_964444695.1 uncultured Desulfocurvus sp. | reverse complement strand
GACGTGCCCGGCCCGGGCCGGGCGCGTCTGCCGTGAAGTCCCGCCCGCGCGCGCCCTGCGGCCCGGTGAAGCCCCAGGTCTCGCGGACCGCGGCCCCGGGCGGCAGCTCCACGCGGCAGGACGCCGCCAGAACCGGGAAGTCCCAGCCGTTGCCCGTGACGTTCCAGGCCAGCACGTCGCGGTCGTCCTCGCGCCCCAGCTGGTCCGTGGTCTCGTAGGTCAGGACGTAGACATGCTCCCCGGCGGGCAG
>CAYUIN010000520.1:0-2314 GCA_964444695.1 uncultured Desulfocurvus sp. | reverse complement strand
CCGTGGCTACGGAGCGCTACCAGTACGTCTATTTCTCTTCCGAGTCCGACCTTGGACTTCAGGCCCAGGGCGGCGCCCGGGGCCCAGGGGTGGGGATATGCGGTGGGGAAATCGCGGTAGATGCCGTGGCGGATGGCCCGGCCCTCGGCCCGCACGGCGATGGTCTCGGCGACGGTCAGCCGCCCGTCGTCCTGCACGGTCACCAGGCTGTCGAAGGCGGTGACGGCCTCCCCGGCCAGGGCCGGGAGCGCGGCGCAGGCCGCGAGCAGCAGCGCGGCCAGGGCCAGCGCCACCGGCCGCCCCGGCCGGATCACGCCGCGACCTCGGCCCGCTTCCAGGCGGCGTACAGGCCCCTGGCCCGCTCGGGGTCCATCTCGTACACCGCGCGGGCGAAGTCCACGATCCGCTTGCGGGCCACGTCCGCCGGGGGCAGCTCCGGCAGGCCCGCGCCCTCCTCCTCCGGGCAGGGCAGCGGCTTGAAGGCCAACTGCTCGTCCAGGGAGCCCGCGTAGTTGTCCAGGGTGGCCTCGGACAGGCGGCTGCGTTCCACCTGCGAGGGGTCCAGGCCCTTGAAGAAGCCCAGCGTGCCGGACGGCGAATGGTTGCGGTTCAGGGCCTTGATCCTGCCGTTGAGTTCGCCGCACCAGGCGCACAGGCGGGTGAAGTTCGGGGTCTGCATCTTGCGGCCGCCCTCGCCGTCGTAGTGGCGGCCGTGGATGTAGACGTCCACGGCCTCGGCCAGGGCGGCGTAGGCCTCCTGGACCAGGCGGGCGTAGCGCCCCCCCGCCGTCGGCGCCAGGCGCCTGCGGACCCCGGAGCGGTCCGGGTCGGCCAGTTCCCCGGCCCGGCCCAGGCGCCCGGGCTCCACGCCCAGGGCCGCGTACAGCTCGGGCACGGCGGCGGCGGGCAGCAGCGAGTGCAGGGCGGCGGCCCGGCGCAGCACGCCGTGTTCCAGCCGCTCCAGCTCCTGCCTGCGCTGCCGGTAGAGCTCGATCTCGTGCTCCAGGGCCCGGCGCGCACCGAAAAAGGTCGTGGCCGCCTCGGCCATGGTTTCCGTGACCAGGCCCTCGGCCATGGCTTCCAGGTTCTTGCCGCTCATCGCGTCTCCCGGCGCGGCGCCGCCTCAGTCCATGCGGACCTGGGGCGCGGCGCGCTGCGCCTCGTCGTCGATCTCGAAATAGTCCCGGACGGCGAAGCCGAAGGCCCGGGCCACAAGGTTGGATGGGAAGGACTGCACGCGGACGTTGAGCTGGCGTACGGCGCCGTTGTAGTAGCGCCGGGCCATCTGCAGCTCGTCCTCCACGTGGGCCAGCTCCTCGGAAAGTTGGCGGAAGTTGGCGTCGGCCTTGAGGTCGGGGTAGGCCTCGACCACGGCGCGCAGCCCGCCCAGGGCCCGGGTCAGCCCGTCCTCGGCCCGCGCGGCCTGGGCCGGGCCCTGGGCGGCGTGCCCGGCCGCGCGCCAGCGGGTCACGCGCTCCAGGACCTCGCGCTCGTGCCCGGCATAGGCCCGCACGCAGGCCACCAGGTTGGGCACCAGGTCGTGGCGGCGCCTCAGCTGGACGTCGATGCCGCTCCACCCCTCGCGCGCCAGGTTCCGCGCCCGGACCAGGGCGTTGAAGGCCGCCGCGGCCCACAGGGCCGCAAGGGCCAGCACGCCCGGCACGATCCACAGCGGTTGCATGGTGCGCTCCTCGTGGTTTTCGGCTTCAGTCTACACGCCGCGCCGAGCCCGCGTCAAACCGCACGGGCACTGTCAGGCGTCCTTCTTTTGCGGGGCCGCCCGCCGCGCGGCTAGTCCCGCCCGCCCGCCAGGCCCAGGCCCAGGCCCATGGTCAGGAAGACCCCACCCGTGACCCACTGCTGCGCCCGGTGCAGGCCGGGGCGGCCCGAGGCCCAGGCGTTGACCCGCCCGAAGCACAGGGCGATGCCCGTCATCACGATGCAGCCGGTGACGCAGAAGGTCAGGCCCAGCACGGCCAGTTGCAGGCCGAAGGCCGGGGAGGAATGGTCCGCGAACTGCGGCAGGAAGGCCAGGAAGAACAGCGCGACCTTGGGGTTCAGCACGCTGACCATGAAGCCCTGGCGGAAGATGCGCCCGCGCGAGCGGCAGTCCGCCCGGGGGGCCTCGGCGGAGCCGGGGCGCGCCAGCAGGATGCGCAGCCCGACCCAGACCAGATAGGCCGCTCCGGCGAAGCGCACGACCTCGTAGGCCGTGGCCGAGACCAGCAGCACGGCGGACAGGCCCAGGGCCGCGGCGGCCGTGTGCACCAGCCCGCCGCAGGCGATGGACAGGGCGGAGACCACGCCCGCCGCG
>CAYUIN010000519.1:0-2584 GCA_964444695.1 uncultured Desulfocurvus sp. | reverse complement strand
CCCCGCCCGGAGCGCGACGCTCCGGGCGGGGCCTTGGCGTGGCCCGGGGCGGCCACGGGCTGCGCGCGGCGCGCCGCCCCCGGTCAGTCGGCCCCGGCCAGGAAGCCCAGCGCCCGCATCCGCTGGGGATCGGCGAAACGGGCCATGCCCGTCAGCAGCACCTCGAAGCCCTCGCGGGCGTAGAACCCCTCCTTGCCCGGCGTGGCGAACAGGACCACCGTCATCCCCACGCACTCGGTCATGATCGAGGCCAGCATCCGCCCGCCCAGGCCCGTGCCCTGATACTCCGGCAGCAGGCAGAAATCGTACAGCGCGGCCTGGCAGATGCCGTCCGTGACGCCCCGCAGCAGGCCCACCAGCCGCCCCCGGTGCCAGGCCAGGCGCACCAGGCCCGAGGCCTCGAAGGACCGGCGCAGCACGTCCGGCTCGCGCAGGCCCAGCGGCGCCCGCTCGAACACCACCCGGGCCTCGTCCCAGTCCACGCGGGACAGGTCCGCGTCGATGCTCGGCAGCGCCTCGTCCGGCCCGCCGGGCGCGCCCGTCCGCCGCCGCTCGTCCGTCATGGCTCCTCCCGGCGCGGCTTGCGCGCCAGCATCAGCGAGAAATACTGCGGCGCGGGCTCGTCCGGGCTGACGTCGGTCACGATGCGCTCGCCCTCGCGGCCGCAATTGCTGACCAGCACCGCGCCCTCGAGCAGCCCCAGCTCCTCCATGGTCGCCGTGAGGTCGTCGAAGCGCTTGTAGGCCTTGAGGATCACGAAACTGTCCGCGCCCTGGGCCGCGCGCCTGAGCTGCTCGCCGCCCTTGGCGCCGGAGACGATGGCCAGGGTCTCCTCGGCCTCGGCCAGCACCGTGCCCGAGGCCGCCGCCGCCGCGCAGTACGAGGTCACCCCCGGGACGACCTCCACCGGCGCGGCGGGGTCCATGGCCCTGAGCGTGCGCAACAGGTAGCCGAAGGTGCTGTACGTCAACGGGTCGCCCAGGGTCAGGAAGGCCACCGAGCGCCCGGCCCGCAGGTCGGCCAGCACCCGGGCCGCGTTGGCCTCCCAGGCGGCGCGCAGCTCGGCCTGGTCGCGGGTCATGGGAAACGGCAGGGCCTGGACCTCGATGCCCTCGCGCAGGTGCGGCCGCACGATGTCCCAGGACACGGAGTGGGTGTTCTTGCTGGAGCGGGCGGCGTACACGCGGTCCACCTCGCCCAGCACGCGCACGGCGCGCAGCGTAAGCAGCTCCGGGTCCCCGGGGCCGACGCCCACGCCGTAAAGCATTCCATATTTCATCGCTCTTCCTTGTTGTTGTCTGTGGCCGGAAAACATTCGGGATGCAGGAACGCGGCCAGCTGCTCCACGGCCAGCACCGAGCGCGGCCCGGGGCGGGAGAACAGCTGCTCGTCCACCGTCAGCACCCGCCCCCGCAGCACGGCCCGCAGCCGCGAATACAGCGGGCGCCCGGCGGGCGGGGCCGGGTCCGGGTTCATGGGCCCGCGCTGGACCACGTAGACGTCCGGGTCCAGCCCGTACACGGCCTCCTCGCCCAGGCGCACGATGCGCCGTCCGTCGCGCACGGCGTTCTCCCCGCCCGCTAGGCCGATGACCTCGTCCACGATGCCGCCCGGCCCGGCGGCCAAGAGGCTCTGGGCGCGGATCTCGAAAAACACCCGGGGCCGGTCCGTGGCGGCGCGCAGGCGCTGGGCCACGGCGTCCAGCCGGGCCCGCATCCGCTCCGTCAGCGCGGCGGCGGCGGCGGGCTCGCCCGTGAGCGCGCCGATGGCCCGCACGGCCGCGAACAGCTCCGCGAAGCCCCCGGGCGCGAACTCCGCCACGGCCACGCCGCGCGCGCGCAGCGCCTCCACGGCCTGGGAGGCCTCCTTGCGGCCGGACATCTGGAGCACCAGGTCCGGCCCCAGGCCGACGATCATTTCCTCGTTGGGCCGCATGTGCGTGCCGATGGACGGCAGGTCCGCCACGGCGGGCAGGTCCCCGTCGGCCTTGGTCCGGGCCACGATGCGCCCGCCCAGGCCCATTTCCACCAAAATCTCGTTGAACGCGCCGTACAGCGCCACCACCCGCCGCGCCGGGGCCTCCAGGCAGACCTCGCGGCCCGTGCCGTCCACGGCGCAGACCGGCCCGGCCTCAGCCGTCGCCGTCAGCAGGCACAGCGCCGCCAGCACCAGGAACGAAATGCGCCTGCGGCCCGCCCGTGACCGGGTGCGCGCCGACGCGGATGTCCGTGCCGTAGATCTCCGAAAGAATGCGTGCATCGAAGACGTCCTTCACCGGGCCCGACGCCGCCAGGCGCCCGTCCCGCAGGAAAATGAGTTCGTCGCAGTACAGCGCCGCGAGGTTCAGGTCGTGCATGGCGCAGAGCACGGCCTTGCCGCGCCCAGCCAACGCGCGCAGCAGGTCGCACAGCCGGATGGCCGCCGCCAGGTCCAGGCTGGCCGTGGGCTCGTCCAAGAGCAGCGCGTCCGCCTCCTGGGCCAGGGCCCGGGCCACCAGCACCCGTTGCAGTTCACCGCCGGACACGGCGTCCGCCGGGCGGTCCCAGAGGTGTTCCACGCCCGTGGCGCGCATGGCCGCCAGGGC